>QGVC01000304.1 GCA_003242645.1 Pseudomonadota bacterium | reverse complement strand
GGGCAACAGGGAGGCGGGCAGACGGCGGGGCGCTGTCTTCGGGCGCCTGAATCCGCACTTCACGTTCGACACCCACGTGGAGGGTAAATCGAACCAGGTAGCCCGTGCGGCCGCGCGCCAAGTGGGTGAAAACCCGGGGGTGGCGTACAACCCCCTGTTCATTTACGGGGGTGTAGGCCTCGGCAAGACACACCTCATGCAAGCGGCCGGGAACCTGATGCTCGCGCGCCGCGAGAACGCGAACATCGCCTATGTCCATTCGGAGCGGTTCGTTGCCGACATGGTCAAGGCGCTGCAGCACAATGCTATTAACGATTTCAAACGGATGTATAGGAGCTTGGATGCTCTGTTAATAGATGACATCCAGTTCTTCGTGGGAAAGGAACGCTCCCAGGAAGAGTTTTTTCACACATTCAACGCGCTGGTCGAGTCGCAGCGGCAGGTCATCATCACGGCCGACCGCTTTCCTCGGGAACTTACCGGAGTGGAGGAGCGCCTCATTTCCCGGTTCGGATCGGGGCTCACGGTTTCCATTGAGCCGCCGGAGCTCGAGACTCGGGTTGCCATTCTGATCAACAAAGCCAGGCACGAGGGCGTGGACCTTCCTGAGGACGTGGCGTTCTTCATCGCCAAGCGCGTGCGGTCGAACGTTCGTGAGCTGGAAGGTGCTCTGCGCCGCGTGCTCGCGAGCGCGTTCTTCACGGGCCGCCCGATCGACCTGGAGCTCGCTAGCGACAGTCTGAAGGATCTTTTGAGCTTTCAGGAACGCCTGGTCACGATCAATAACATCCAGAAGACAGTGGCCGAATACTTCAAGATCCGTATTTCCGACCTTCACGCGAAGAGCCGCGCGCGGCACGTCGCCCGCCCGCGACAAATAGCCATGGCTCTGGCGAAGGAACTGACCGACCACAGCCTGCCGGAGATCGGCGAGGCCTTCGGGGGGCGCGATCACACAACGGTGCTGCATGCGTGCCGCAAGATCGCAGAGCTGGTTTCAAAAGACCCGCGCGTCCATGAGGACTACAACAACCTGCTGCGCATACTGACGACATAGCTGTGGATAAGGTGTGCACATCAGGAGCGGCCGCGACACCTGAGGATAAGTGGTTGACAGGTCCACACCCCGTGCGCCCTTTATTCACAGGGTTCGATGCACCTTATCCACAAGATATCGGCCCGTTTTTGCAGCAGCATGGAGGCACCGGCAAGCCTCTTATTCACAGAGCCGCGGTCCTAAATAGCAATCACAAAAGCCAAGACACTTAACTAGCTGAGCAGGGCGCCATGCAAGTCGAACTCGAGCGCGAAAAGGTACTGAAGCCCCTGACCATGGTGGCGGGAGTTGTCGAACGGCGTCAAACGCTCCCGATCCTCTCGTACATGCTGCTCCGGACCGAAGGGGACAGGGTGTCGCTCACCGGTACCGACCTTGAGGTCGAGATGGTTTGTCGTGTGCCGGGGCAGATCGAAAAGCCCGGTGAGATCACGTTGCCGGCACGGAAGCTGTACGACATCTGTCGAGCCCTTCCCGAAGGGTCGAAGATCACGCTAACCCGTCAAGGCGAGAAAGTAGTGGTGAAGTCGGGCCGGAGCCGATTCACCCTGTCGTCTCTTCCCGTAGCGGACTTCCCGAAGATCGAGACCGGATCCTTCAGGGAGGCAGTGGTGTTGCCGGCTTCGCAGTTGAAGCAGATTCTGGAACGAACGGCGTTCTGCATGGCGCAGCAGGATGTGCGCTACTACTTGAACGGCCTGTATCTCGAAAGCGAGGGCACGAGGCTCCGTGCGGTCGCCACGGATGGGCACCGGATGGCGATTGCGGACACAGAGTGTGAGCGAGCGGCAGAGGCGCTGCGGGTCATCGTGCCGCGCAAGGCCGTGCTGGAGATCGGTCGGCTGCTGGGAGAGACCGCCGACACGATCCGGCTCGAGATAAGCGGCAACCACATCCGCCTCACCCTGCCGGATGCCACGTTTACGTCGAAGCTGATCGACGGGAAATTTCCGGACTATACGAGGGTTATCCCGGCTCACCAGAGCAAGCAGGTTCAACTCAACCGGCAAGCGTTCCGGGAGGCAATGGGCCGGGTCGCAATTCTGGCGAACGAGAAGTATCGGGGTATACGGCTGACTCTGGAGGGGGGGAAGCTGCTCCTGAGCGCGCATAACCCGGAGCAGGAAGAGGCGGTCGAGGAGGTTGAGACGAGTTACCAAGGTGAAGGCTTGGAGATCGGCTTCAACGTGACTTACCTGCTGGAGGCTACCGCCGCGATCGAGGCGGAGGACGTGGCACTGGGCTTGAACGACCCGAACAGCAGCTGCACCCTTCGTGCCCCAGGCCAGACGGACGCGCAGTACATCATCATGCCGATGCGGCTCTGAGAGGGGGTTTCGAGGTTTCACGTGGAACTTGGTTCCACGTGAAACAATTGCTCCCGCCGCCGGGAAGCTGGAAGGGCAGAAAGGCGGGCATGGCGGTTCACCCAGTTCGCGCCAGCAGGCGCAATTTGAACGTTCCACACGCGGGATGGGCCGATCGTGGTAGAATACAAGGCCCATGGAGCCCGCAACCCCTCGCAACAGTCCCTCCTACGACTCCCAAAGCATCCAGGTCCTGAAAGGCTTGGAAGCCGTCCGTAAGCGCCCCGGCATGTACATCGGGGACACGGACGATGGAACCGGTCTGCACCACATGGTCTTCGAGGCCGTCGACAACTCCATCGACGAGGCGTTGGCCGGTTTCTGCACGGACATCAAAGTCATCCTCCACACGGACGGTTCCGTGACCGTTTCCGACAACGGCCGAGGCATCCCGACCGGCATCATTCCGGAGGAGGGGCGGTCCGCCGCCGAAGTGATTATGACGGTCCTGCATGCGGGCGGTAAGTTCGACAGGAGCTCCTACAAGGTATCCGGCGGTCTGCATGGGGTCGGCATTTCCGTCGTCAATGCCTTGTCCGAGTGGCTTGAGCTCACCATCCGGCGCGAGGGGAAGGTCCACTTCCAGCGCTATCGGCTGGGAGAGCCCGAAGCCCCTTTGGCGGTCATCGGCGAGACGGCGGAGACGGGAACCGACGTCAGATTCCTGCCGAGCGCCACGATATTCAGCAATACGACGTTCCAGTACGACGTCCTCGCGAAGCGCCTCCGGGAGCTGTCTTTCCTCAACTCCGGCGTCCGGATCGCACTCCGTGACGAACGTACCGGCAAAGAGGATGTCTTCGAGTACAAGGGTGGCATCGCCGCGTTCGTAGAGCATCTGAACCGCAGCAAGAATCCGCTGCACCCCAAGCCCATCTACATTCGCGCCGAGCGCGGCGACATCCAGGTCGAACTCTGCATGCAGTGGAACGACTCCTATCAGGAGACGATCTACTGCTACACGAACAATATCCCGCAACGCGACGGCGGCACGCACCTTGCCGGGCTGCGCGCCGCCATGACGCGCACGCTGAATCAATACATCGAAAGCTCCGGCCTCGCGAAGAAGGAGAAGGTCGCACCCATCGGGGACGATGCTCGCGAGGGGCTCACGGCGGTGCTCTCCGTGAAGGTTCCGGATCCCAAGTTCTCGTCCCAGACGAAGGAGAAGCTGGTCTCTTCGGAGGTGAAGGGCGTCGTCGAGTCGATCGTCAGCGAGAAGCTTGAAGAGTTTCTCCTCGAGAACCCGAACGACGCACGTGCCATCGCGCTCAAGATAATCGAGGCAGCACGGGCGCGCGAAGCGGCGCGCAAAGCGAGGGAGATGACGCGTCGCAAGGGCGCGCTGGACGTCGCCGGTCTCCCCGGCAAACTCGCCGACTGCCAGGAGCGCGATCCAGCGCTCTGCGAACTCTATATCGTCGAGGGTGATTCGGCGGGCGGCTCGGCTAAGCAGGCCCGTGATCGGCGCAATCAGGCAGTCCTCCCGCTCAAGGGCAAGATTCTCAACGTCGAGCGGGCCCGCTTCGACCGCATGCTGTCGTCGGCCGAGGTGGCCACGCTCATTGCCGCGCTCGGCACCGGCATCGGCGACAACGAGTTCGACATCACGAAGCTGCGGTACCACCGCATCATCATCATGACCGACGCGGACGTCGACGGCTCGCACATCCGTACCCTTCTTCTCACTTTCTTCTTCCGGCAGATGCCGGAGCTCATCACCCGCGGGCACATCTACATCGCCCAGCCCCCGCTCTACAAGGTGAAGCACGGGAAGCAGGAGCGTTACTTGAAAGACGACGCCGAGCTCCAGGAGTACCTGCTGGCTACCGCGCTCGAAGGCGCCGTTCTGCGCCGGGGCGACGCAGAGGTGCTGGAAGGGGAAGCGCTCGCGCAGCTCAGCAAACGCTACCTGTCGGTCCAGGAAACGATTCGGCGTCTCGGCCGCCGCTACGACGCCATGGGGCTCCATAAGCTGTTCACCCGGCTCCTATTCACCACTCCGAGCCCCCCAGACGGGCCCCTATCCATGTATCC
>QGVC01000303.1 GCA_003242645.1 Pseudomonadota bacterium | reverse complement strand
GCCTCAAAGTGCATCGACGCGAATCGGCCATAACTTTCGCGCGCAATTATGTCCCTCAGAAGGGCCGATCGATCTGTCAGCCACCACTGTGTGTGTGGCTGGCGCTCGCGCTATGCGTTTCGGGCAACGCAGAGGTCGTTACGACCCAGCGTATGACGCGAGAGGCCTCGCGGGCGGTGGCAGCCGCGTCGGCGCGGATTTCGCGCCTCGAAGGGATGGAGGCCCACGCCCGAACGGCGGATATCCGGCTCGCCAAGTACTTCCCCGGCGAGGTTTTCGATCTCAAGCCAAACTGACAGGCCGCAGCGGCGCTTCAATCGTCCTCGTCGTCCGATTTGTGCGCGAGGCTCGAGACCTGGCGACCGATGTAGTACTGCTCGCCCATGAGCTCGAGCAGATCGAACTGGTCCTCGAGGAAGTCGATGTGGCCTTCTTCTTCCTTGAGGATGGAGACGAAAAGGTCGAAGGTGCCGCTGTCTCCCGCCTGCTGGCACTCGCGGGCTGCTTTGTCATAGTAGGCGCGGGCTTCTAGCTCCATTTTGTGTTGGACTTCGAAGATCTGTCGCACGCTTGCCGGCTTCACGATCTCGTCGAGGTCGCGGACGTTAGGCTCACCATCGAGGAACAGCATGCGTGCGATGTATTTGTTCGCGTGCCCACGCTCCTCTTCCACCTCTTCGAACATTCGCTCAGCAAGCCGGTCGATGCCCCAGTTCGCCAGCTGATGCGCCTGCAGCAGGTATTGATTAACCGTGGTCAGCTCCATCGTGATCGCTCGTTGAAGGTGCTTGAGCGAGATCTCAGAACCTTTCATCGGCTCTCTCCTTGTCGTGCGACTGGCGGCGTGGACCGAGCTAAAGGACGTGTAGCTGGCGGTCCACGAGTGGTCGGACCTGAACGTTTCTTGGAGGAGGCAAGTTCCGGTCCGAGAGCGGCCGCTTACGAAGAGAGCTAATCGATGGAGGCGGGTTTGACGTCAGTCGCCGGCAGCCTTTTTGCCGCCGACCAGTTCGGTCTCGAGGTTGCTGAGCCGGGCGTCAGAGGAGGCGCCAGTTAACTTTGCGATCAGGGAATCGATTTCCGCTTGGCTCATGCCGGCGACGCGCCGCTCGAGAAGAGACATGAGGTGAGCGCGCGAGGCGAGCAGCACCTTCTGGCTCAGTTCCTCTGGGGAACGCTCGATGCTGAACCGAGCAGCTTCCTCACGGAAGTCACCGGTTGGCTCATGGCGACTCGAGGCTGGCGAAATGCGGCCGGTCCCCGCAACTGCGAAGGGGGAAGGCAGTCCCGCCGCGACGTCGCCGCCGCTGACAAGGATATCCACAGGGATGTTCAGGACCTCGGCCATCTTGGCGAGCATGGCGACGCTCGGCTCGACCTCGCCACGCTCCCAGCGCGTGTAGCGGTTCTCGTCGATCCCCAACGCCTGGGCGAAGGCCCGCGCCGTTCGGAAGCCGCGGAGCACCCTGAGCTGCTTCAGGCGCATGGCAAAAGCCGAGGAGCCTTGCCGGTCCGAGGTCTGCTTCCGATTGTTGTCCGCCTTCGCTTCCATGGATGCGAGAGTTGCGGAATCGTTTGCAGAAATCACGGGAAATTGTTGACGAATATTAACATTTTTGAGATCTAAACATACGTTTTTGAAGATTCTTAGGCGAGAGTCTCACTGGAGGGATGAGAAACTAGGCGCTTCCTATAAGAATCCCCGCAAGGAAGACGATCAGCCCACCGACGACGACCTCGAAGGCCGCCTGTAGGAAGGGGGTGTCCATGTAGCGTGCTCGGGTCCAAGCGATGGCCCACAGCTCGACGATCACCACTGCGATGGCCAGCATGGTGGCGGACCAAAAGTCCTGGATGAGGTAGGGCAGGGTATGTCCAACGCCACCGAGGGTCGTCATGAGGCCGGTGATTGTCCCCCGGATCCATGGCCGGCCGCGGCCGGTCATCGAGCCGTCATCCGAGAGCGCCTCGGCAAAACCCATCGAAATGCCAGCGCCGACGGACGCCGCCATGCCCACCAGAAAAGTCTCCCAAGTGTTGTGCGTTGCGAACGCAGCAGCGAATAGAGGCGCCAGCGTCGAAACGGAGCCGTCCATGAGGCCGGCCAGCCCCGGCTGCACCACCTGGAGCACGAACATGCGCCGCTCGGTTTCGGCCTCCTGCTCCTTCGCATCGGCCGTCAGGTGAGCCTCGCCGAGCCGGCGGGCGAGGGCGATGTGGTCGCGTTCAGCCGCCGCGAGATCACCCAGCAGCTTGCGAACAGAGGCATCCGAGGTGCGCTCCAGTGCCCGCTCGTAAAAGCGGCGGGTTTCGTACTCGATCGCCTCGGCTTGGGCGCGCACTTTGTCCAGGCCAAGCGGTCGGATCAGCCAGATTGGTTTGTGCTTGATGAAGCCTTTCACATCCTGGCTACGGATGAGCGGGATGTGATCGCCGAACTTCTGCCGGAACAGGTCGATCAGCCACCGCCGGTGCTCTTCCTCCTCCTGGGCCATGTCCTTGAAGATCTTGGCCGAAGCGGGGAAATTATCGGCGAGCGCATGGGCATATTCAGCGTAAATCCGTCCATGCTCCTCCTCGAGGGAGATGGCGAGCGCCAATATTTCTTTCTCGGAAAGCTCCGCAAACGTCCTCACCGGGAATCCTCAACGGCTGTAGCAGTTTAGAATGATTCTAGATAACATGGATTGCTCACCCTGTCAGCCGCTGCCACTTAGCAGAAACGCCAGCCGGGCGTGAGGCCAACAGCGGTCAATCTATGCGCCTCGACGTTCCGCTTCCCATTGATGCCGTGCTGGATGAGCTGCGGGCCGCACTCCAGGCCCATAGCGCGGCGGTGCTCGTCGCACCTCCCGGGGCCGGTAAGACGACCCGTGTACCGCTGGCGCTGCTCGATGCCGACTGGCTGGAGGGGCGCAAAATCCTCATCCTCGAGCCGCGGCGGCTGGCAGCCCGGGCTGCCGCGGAGCGCATGGCGGAGTCGCTGGGGGAAAAGCTGGGAGAGACGATCGGCCTCCGCGCGCGTCTCACCTCTAAGGTCGGCCCTCGAACTCGGGTGGAAGTGATCACCGAGGGTGTCTTCACGCGCATGATCCTCGATGACCCTGAGCTGACGGGCGTCGGGGCTGTGCTGTTCGACGAGTTCCACGAGCGCTCGCTCGATGCCGACCTGGGGTTGGCGCTGGCGCTTGACGCCAAGCACGCCCTTCGTGAGGACCTGCGGCTGCTGATCATGTCGGCAACTCTGGACGGCGCCCGGGTGGCGGAGCTGTTGGGTGAGGCGCCGGTGATCCGGAGTGAGGGGCGCGCTTTCCCGGTCGAGACGCGGTACCTCGGCCGCAATCCTGCGCAGCCCATCGAGGACCAGATGGCGGCAGCGATCGTGCGCGCGCTCCGCAGCGAGCCTGGATCCGTGCTGGCTTTCCTCCCGGGACAACGGGAGATCCGCCGCGTAGCCGACCGGCTGGCCGACCAAATTGACGATGCTCGGATCAAGGTCGTTCCTTTGCACGGCGGGCTCGATATCCGCGAGCAGGATGAGGCAGTTGCGCCGACTGAGCCGGGCTACCGCAAGGTGGTGCTGGCGACATCCATCGCAGAGACGTCGCTGACGATCGAAGGTGTGCGCATCGTGGTTGATAGCGGCTTGGCGCGCGTGCCGCATTACGAGCCCGGCGTCGGCATCACACGTCTGGTGACGGTGCGCGCGTCGCGGGCGTCAGTGGACCAGCGTCGCGGCCGCGCCGGACGCACCGAGCCGGGCGTCTGTTATCGCCTGTGGGATGAGCCCGCCACCGCGAGCCTTCCTGCGCATACGGAGCCGGAAATCCGCAACGCGGACCTTTCGGGGCTTCTGCTGGACTGTGCGGCTTGGGGCGTCACCGATCCGCGCCGCCTCACGTGGCTTGATCCGCCCGCTGAGGCTCCGCTTTCAGCAGCGCGGACCGAGCTGCAATCCTTGGGCGCGCTCGACGCAGAGGGGCGCATTACCGAGTTGGGCAAGCGTCTGCGGCTGCTGCCGCTGCCACCCCGCCTGGCACGGATGGTTCTTAGGGCGGCGGAGCTTGGTGCTGCGGATGAAGCCGCTGAGATCGCCGCGATTCTTGTCGAGCGGGGGCTCGGCGGCGCGGACACGGACATCGAGCAGCGCATTGCATCCTTCCGCAACGATCGCTCGCAACGGGCGCGAGCAATGCGAGGCTTGGCTAAGGGGTGGGCGCAGGCTGCCGAAAAAGCGGTATCTCCTTCGCCAGCGTCTGCGGGCCAGCATCTCTCCCCAGCCGCGCTGCTGGGGCTTGCTTATCCCGATCGTATCGCCAAGGCGCGCGGCGCGCCCGGCCAATATCTATTGGCAAATGGCCGCGGCGCCGCGCTCGATCCGGCTGATCCGCTCGCACGCTCACCTTACCTAGTCGTCGCCGAGTTGCAGGGCACGGCCGCAGCCGCGCGCATCCTGCTCGCTG
>QGVC01000302.1 GCA_003242645.1 Pseudomonadota bacterium | reverse complement strand
GCCTCCTTGGTTCTGCTGGAACGCCTTGTTGAAGATGTAATAGACCAGCACCATGTTTTCGTTCGGCCTACCGCCGATTGAAAACAGGTAGACCTGGTCGAAAATCTTGAGCTGTAGGATCAGCTGGATGGTCAGAACGAGCGCGGTGACCGGCCTGAGGAGGGGCCAGGTGATGCGCGAGAACGTCGTCCAGCGCGAAGCGTTGTCGAGCGCGGCCGCTTCATAGATTTCGGCTGGAATGGCCCGCATGCCAGCAAGGAAAAGCAGGATGGAAAACCCTGCCGTCCACCAGATCGTCACCCATGCCACCGCTGGCATGAACCAGGTGCGTGACTTGGTGACCGGAATGCGCGGTATGCCCAGCCAGTCCAACACGTGCATGGCGATGCCGAACTGGAAGTTCAGCGTCCAGTCCCAGATCAGGTAGACGACCGAGACGGGCAGGATATACGGCAGGAAGAACAGCGCAAGCACCAGCGCCTGCAGCCGCCCGGCCAAACGCGACACACCGAGCGCGATCATCAGGGCGATCAGGGTTCCCGGGACGACCGTGAGCGCGACGAAATAGAGCGTGTTCCAGACGGCACGGCTGAACAATGGATCCTTGCCGAGCCTAGTGTAGTTCTCGATACCAACCCAGTCACCAGCCCCTATCAGCGGAGCGCTGGTGAAGGATATGCGGAACATCTGGATGGTCGGATAGGCAAAGGCTAGAGCATAAATCGCCGCGAACGGGGCGATCAGCGCCAAAGCGACCAGTAAGTTCTTGCGCCGGTCCTGTAGCATCACCTCTCCTCAAGAGAAGTGGAGCCGCCCGAGAGCGGCTCCATCGGCCTTGAGAAGGCTAGAGAGCGTTCAGTTCCTCCTGAATGGATTCGACGGCATCTGCCGGCTCCATTTCTCCATTCAGTGTCGGCACGAAATAGTTCGACATCACGTCGAAGATCGGCCCAGCGATACCCGCAAGCGGCGTCTTGGGGTCGAAGATCATGTTCGCCGTCAGGCTTGAATAGGTGGCGTTGGGCTCCATCGCCTTGTATTCGGCAGATTCCGTCACTGGCGCGTAGGCGGGAATGTGCCCCGCGGTCGCCCAGAACAGCGAGTGCTTCACGATCCAGGAGATGGTCTCGAGCACTGCGTCCCGCTTCTCCGGTGACATCTCCTTGCCCTGGTTTTTCGGGATCGCAAAGGTGTGGCTGTCGGCATAGGTGCAAGGCTTGTCAAAAATCACAGGCAGCTCCACCGCACCCCAGTCGAAGAGCTTGCCCTGCTGGGCTAGGTCGGTCATCGTGGGGACCTCCCAGACCCCGTTGATCATCATCGCAGCTTCGCCGGAGGTGAACAGCGCGACGGTTGCCGGATAGTCCGTATAGGTCGACTGAAGGCCAGCCTTTGTCCAATCACTGAGCACTGCGAGCGCGTTGCGCAGCTTGTCGGCATTGTCTCCGACAAGGAACTCGTCGCCGGTCATCAACTCGCCGCCCTGCTGGCACATCAGTGAGTAGACGGTGCGGAACATGAAGTTGCCGTCTGCCGTCACGCTACCGAGGGGATACTGCACGCCGGCGTCCTTTAGGGCCTGCAGCGTGGCCGTAAAGGCTTCCTTGCTGTCCATGCCTTTCGGCTCACCGTTATCGCCGAGCACACCGGCCTTCTTGAGCAGGTCGCGGTTGTAGTAGAGCACGATCGGATGCGTATCGAGCGGCACCGCATACTGCTTGCCATCGCTGGTCACCGCATCCCATGTCGAAGCGGCGAAGTCGGCCTGGGACAGTCCCATCTTCTCCCAGTCATCCGGCGTAATCTCGTCAAGCACTCCCTGCGTGAGTGCCAGCGGGATGCGGCTGGCATGGTAGGTCATAACATCGGGCGCCTCGCCGACCGCGGCCGACGTCTGCACTTTGGCATAGAAGGGCGTTCCCCACTCGAGCGTGGTTGCGTCGATTTTTATCTCACCCGCATGCGCCTCGTTGAAGTCCGAAATGAGCTGCTTCATCCGTACGCCGTCGCCGCCAGACAGGAAATCCCACCAGACGACGGTTTCTTCCGAATGTGCTGCACCAGCCCACAGGCCGCTCGTGGCGACCAAAGCGATTGTCATCAACCTTCGACAGTTCATGTCCGTTTCCTCCCGAATTGCAGCAGCTTTGCTCCGCTATCGCGAAGTTCATGCTACAACAAAAGCACATCAGCGCAACTGAATTGGCGGTATATATCAGCGTAGCGGATATTCATTTCAGAGCGTTACACGTACCATGGAGTAAGAGTGCGGCGGAAGCACCAGTTCGATGCCACGGCCGCCAAGCCGGGCACCATCTGCTTTCTTCGGTGTCACGGTGTCGGGCGCCTGCATCGTATTTCTCGCTTCCAGGTCGTCATGACGGATGATTGTGTGCTCAACCTCTTTTGCCCTGAAGCCCTCCAGGGAAACGTCGGCCTCAATCGCCTCGGAAGAATGACGATTGATTGCAAAGAACGTCAGCGTACCTCGGTCCGCATCGAGCGTGCCTGCGATATCGAGCCATGGGATCTTGTCGGCGGCCGCAGCATCATAGGTCGACACATCTACCGCAAGCTGCAGCGCGGTCCCGCGTCCGTGTTTCGACGCCAGCATGAAGGGCCAGTAGATCGTCTGCCGCCACGCCGGCCCGCCCGGTTCCGTCATGATCGGTGCGATGACGTTCACGAGCTGTGCGATGCAGGCGATCCGTACGACGTCGGAGCGGCGGATGAAGGTGTTCAGGATGCAGCCGACCTGCAAGACGTCCTCGAAATTGTAGATGTCCTCCAGCAGCCGCGGCGCCTCCGGCCAGTCCCAAGTGCGCACCCGCTCCGCGTCCTCCTTGCGATTGTGGTACCAGACGTTCCATTCGTCGAAGGCGATTTTAACCTCACGCTTCGACCTGCGCTTGGCTTTCACAAAATCGATAACACTTGCAACGGTGCCGATGTAGCGGTCCAGCTTCACCGGCAGGGCGAGGTACTCCTGCGTATTCTTCTCGTAGTTCTCGAAGTACATGTGCAGCGAGATGTAATCGACTTGGTCATAAGTTGCCTCCAGCACCGTCGCTTCCCATTGCGGATAGGTGGGCATGTCCGAGTGCGAGGAGCCGCACACGACGAGTTCCAGGGTCGGGTCTAGCCCGCGCAGAGCCTTTGCCGTCTCGTTGGCAAGATGGCCGTATTCCGTCGCCGACTTCTGGCCGATCTGCCAGGGACCATCCATCTCGTTGCCCAGACACCACACCCGGCAGTTCCAAGGGTCCTTGCGTCCGTTCTTCCTGCGCAAATCGGACCAATAAGTTCCACCCGGATGGTTGACGTATTCGACGAATGCACGGGCAGCGTCGAGGCCCCGTGAGCCGAGATTAATGGCCAGCATCATCTCCGTGCCGGCCTTCTCCGCCCAGTCCGCGAATTCGTGAATGCCGACCTGGTTCGATTCCGTGGTCCGCCAGGCTAAATCAAGCCGCTTCGGTCGGTTTTCCTTCGGCCCGACGCCATCCTCCCAATTGTAGGCGGAGACGAAATTGCCGCCGGGGTAGCGGCAGATCGGCGTGTCAAGGGCCCGCACCAGCTCGATCACATCCCTGCGCATGCCCTGTTCATCGGCATGCTGATGGCCGGGTTCGTAGATGCCGGTGTAGATGGCGCGACCCAGGTGCTCGAGAAAGGACCCGTAGAGACGCTTGTCTATATCGGCGATTGTGTAGGCCGCGCTGGCGGTGACCCGAGCTTTCATGTTTCCTCCACGGGCGGCATCAACATCCGCCAGTCCGGTCTATATCGGATTCCCGGATTGATTTGGCGCGGCTAAAGGACCCCTGTCAAGGTGCAAAGACTTGGCTGAGACGAGAATCAGCATTTGGCCTTGGTGAGCCGCAAGATGATGTCGCGGCTGTGATTGCCGAAACCATTGCCGAAAATGTTGACGCCTCCCGGGTGCCTGGCGTCGTCCTTCACCCCGATTCTGACACGGATGGAACGGTGCGCCTCCAGCCGCAGATCTGCCAATGCGCAGTTCGAAACCTTGCGGCCATCGCGAAACGTGCCTTCGGCAGTGACGCGCCATTGCTTGAGGTCGCCGTACTGGGATCCCTTGAGCTTCCACCAATCCGGCGTGAACTTTCCCTTTTTGTCGCCATAGTCCGCCGGTGCGGTCCAGGTGTCGATTTCGCATCCGTTGACGGCGATAGTGATGTCGGATGGCCAGTTCTTTGACGTGCCCGGCACTTCGGAGGACAATTCAAGCATAAGCTCCAGTGCGGCCACCTCGAACTTGGCCACGTTCGCGTTGTTCGGGAACTGGTACTCGACGAAACCGCGCGTGAACCAGAGCAAGCCGGCGCGCATTCTGTCCGGATCGAGAAAGGTGTCGGGCAATGCGGGCAGCCCAATGACGCCACCCGTGGCGCAAAGCCCGCACGCCCCAAAACCCCGCAACCCGGGTACGCCCCCAGCGGCA
>QGVC01000301.1 GCA_003242645.1 Pseudomonadota bacterium | reverse complement strand
GAACGAAATCAGCCGTTTTCGGATCGAGTGCAGCGGTATGCTCATCGAGCAGCAGCACCGCCATGGGTCGCAGTGTGGCCATCAGAAGACTGACGGCCTGCCGCTGGCCGCCGGACAAAAGCCCAACTTTATCGCCGAGGCGGTTTTCCAGACCAAGACCGAGCGACCGCAACCGAGCGCGGAACTCCTCGCGGACATGATGATCGAGGGCCAGCCGAAGGCCTCGGCGTCGCCCGCGCGCTGCAGCCAACGACAGATTTTCTTCGATCGTCAGCGACTCGCAGGTGCCGGCGAGCGGATCCTGAAAGACGCGCGCGACCAGCGCACTCCGGCGAGGCGCAGACCATCGCGTTACGTCCTCGCCGTTGATGATGACGCGCCCCGATTGCGGGCTAACCTCTCCGGCCAACGCATTCAGCAGAGTCGACTTACCCGCACCGTTGGAGCCGATGATGGTCACGAACTGGCCGCTGGGCACCTCGAGATCGAGCCCCCTCAAGGCCCGTGTCTCCATCGGCGTCCCGCTGTGAAACGTGACGGTGAGGCCTTCTACGCGGATCATGCGGACGCACGCCTCCAGCGGGCCGAGGAGAGCATAGAGCGGACGCTGCTCCGCGCTCCCGGCAAGATCAGCGCGATCGTCACGAGGACCGCCGTCACGAGGTTGAGATCCGAAGCCTGAAGCCCGAGGACGTCGCTGTTGAGCGCCAGCGCAACGGCTAAGCGATAAACGACCGAGCCGACAACGCAGGCGGCAGCCCAGATCAACACGGAGCGCGTCCCAAGCAGGGCTTCACCGACGATCACGGCGGCAAGGCCCACGACGATCGTTCCGGTCCCCAGCGTGACATCCGCAAATCCATTCATCTGCGCGAAAAGTGCGCCGGCCAGGGCAACGAGCCCATTGCTCATGGCCATGCCGACGTAAGTCGCTTGGCTGGTCTCCACGCCCTGCGCCCGCGCCATGCGCGGATTGGCACCGGTGGCCCGCATCGCAAGGCCGTATTCGGAAGCCAAGAAGCGGGAAACGAGAAGCACGCCGACAATCGCTACTGTGCCTGCGACCAAAGGCTTGAGGTACAGCATTGCGATCCCGAGGCCTTCGAAGGCCGACAGTATTGTCGGCTCGGCAATGATGGCGAGGTTGGGTCGACCCATGATGCGCAGATTGATCGAATAAAGCGCGATCATGGTGAGAATGCTCGCCAGGAGATGAAGAATTCCGAAGCGAATATTGAGAAATGCTGTCACAAGCCCGGCGAGGCAGCCGCAAGCGATAGCCGCCAAGGTTGCGGAAAAAGGATCGATGCCACTGACAATCAACGCGGCGCAAACAGCAGCGCCTAAGGGAAAACTGCCGTCGACCGTCAAGTCTGGGAAGTTGAGGACCCGAAACGACAGGAACACGCCTAGCCCGACCAGGCCGAACACCAGCCCGATTTCGATTGCGCCCAAAAACGCGACCAGGTTCATAGGAACTGTGAACTCCTGCGGCAGTCCTGTCTCGATCTCATTATTACGGAAGGAGGCACAAGAGAGCTATTCTGCGAGCCGCCGCACGGCGGCGCAGAATGCATGCGCCACCTGACGCGGCGGTGTGAAAAGCTGGGAGATGCCTTGATCGGCGCTACTTCACGACCTGCTTAGCGCGATCCACGATGGCTTGGGGAAGGGTGACTCCCATCCGCTCGGCGGAAGTCAGATTCACGTACAGCTCGGTCTTCTCAATGCCCTCGACGGGGATGTCACCGGGCTTCTCACCCTTCAGAATCCGCACCACGATTTTGCCGGTCTGCCGGCCGACATCGTAGTAGTTGAAACCGAGCGCAGCCATCGCGCCCCGCGGCACCGAATCTGTATCGGCTGCATAGACGGGAATCTTGTTATCCACCGCGACCCGGATCACCGCTTCAAGGGCCGAAACGACCGTATTGTCGGTCGGGATGTACATCACGTCCGCCTTACCGACCAAGCTTTGCGCGGCTCCGAGCACATCTGAGGATCGCGTCGCGGGTGCCTCAATAATTTCGAGGTCCAACGGACCAGCCTCTTTCTTCAACAGGTTCAGCAGCGAGAGCGAGTTCGCCTCGCCAGGGTTGTGCGGAACCCCGATGCGCTTCGCGTTAGGCGTGATCTCTTTGATTAATTCGAGGTGCGCCCGAATGGGCGACATGTCCGTAACGCCTGTGATGTTGCCGCCCGGTTTTTTTGGGTCTTGGACCAACTTGGCTGCGACCGGATCTGTCACTGCGGTGAAGACGACGGGGATGTCCTTGGTTGCTGCGGCGACTGCCTGCGCCGAGGGGGTTGAGATTGGTACGATGACGTCTGGCCCTTCGCCCACGAACTGACGTGCGATTTGGGCCGCAGTGGTGGGATTGTTCTGGGCACTTTCGTACACAAAACGCAGATTGCGGCCAGGCTCGTAGCCATTGGCGATCAGCTCATCACGGACACCGTCGCGAGTCGCATCGAGCGCGGGATGCTCGACGATCGCCGTAACCGCTACGAATTTTTGATCCTGGGCCGAGGCAGGCCCAACCAACCCAAGCGGAGCGGCCGCAACTGCAGCACAGGCCAGCAAGGCGAAAAACTCGCGTCCCATCCCATCCTCCCGTGGCAATTCGGACGAGCAATGAGACGATCAAATTGGGCAAAATGCAAAGCCGATGCCCCAGCTGATCGTCGCAGGCTCTCCTTAGCATCACGAAATGTTGATCGACAGCCCAAACACGCTGGCCAGCACGCCTGCAAACACCCCCGCCAACGGTGGCACGAACCAAGAGGAAGCGATTCTCAAACCCACGAACGGCCAGCCCATGATCGGGCCCTCATAAGAGATGACGCGGTGGAACGCGTAAACAGACCAGCCGGTGATCAGCGCAATCACCTGCGGGCCGCCAGCACCTTGATGCGCAAACAGAATTGCAATCGGGA
The DNA here is from genome assembly GCA_003242645.1 of Pseudomonadota bacterium. The sequence continues at coordinate 1,544 of QGVC01000301.1, read as the reverse complement.
ACGAAACGATCGGACCTCCCGGCATGAGGCCCCCGAGCAGCGACGCCGCGATGATGCCGGTGAATCCCGCCTCGCTCCCCAGCACGGCTGCAATCGCCCGCTGCGGCACCAGCTCGGCAATGCATGATGCGGCGAAGAGGGCAAAGGGCAGCCGCACGAGAATGCGGGAGGTTTCCTGGCGCGCAAACATGGTCGCGCGCGGCAGCGTGTTCCTGTTCTTGCGCCAAGCGTAGATCGCAACGGGCACAGTCACGGCGATCAGAAGGAGGAGCGACCCGAGCATCACTCGCCTCCGCCTTTGACGTGGGTGCGCCCGATCGGCAGCTCCGGAATGAAGCGCATCAGAAAGCGGGCGATCAGCCCTGATACGAGCGGCAAGGGAAGGCTCGCCAGGACGCGCGCCGTCACGAAATCGAGCCCCATCAGCGGAAGCTCCCAAATGATGACGCGATGCAGGCCGAGCACTGACCAGGCCGTGAGATAAGCGACGACCGCACCAACATCGGCGCCTGCCAGCGCCAGCGCGTAGACGATGGGGAAGGCGGCGAACGGACCTCCCGGCGTGGCAGCACCTAGCGCCGTCGCCAGCGCCAGCCCCTTTATTCCCGAATTGGCGCCAAGAACGGGAGCGATTTGCTTCGGGTCCGACAGCTCCTTTACGAGGCCACCGAGCAACAGGCCCACGACGATCATCGGCGCGACGGTCAAGAGCAGCGTCGCAGATCTCAAGACGGCTGTGTAAAGCGCATCAAAGCCTCTGAACCAGACGAGCAGGAGTGCCGAGCCCGCGGCGAGCAGCACGAAAAACCACAACGCACCGTCAACAACACGATGCGGAGGGTCGCCTGCGCTGTCTTCTTGCTGAAGCTGGCCTTGTTCGGTCGTCATGATTGCCGCGCCATGTTTGGCAGATACGGGCGCGGCTGTCACGATGCGCTGGCCACGTGTCGCTATTCTCATCCGATCACTGGCAGCGACCTGACCGGGGAGCAGACGGCTTCTTGCTCATGATCATCTCTATACCGGGGGAAATGGAGAAGACCGCTGCTCCTCACCGGTCAGGTCGTGCCGAACATAGGCTCACTTCTTCCTGCGCACTGTTCCGCAAGGAACATTGAGGCCAACAAAGCATCTTCTTGCTCTCGCAGAGCGCGTTGGCGTTGCGAGCCGCATGAATTAGGATGCTTGCAGACGAACGGCAGGAGCGACGCATGCCCCGGCTCGTATCGCTGTTCCTTCTGGCTGTTGTTGTGCTTTCGGCATTCCTGGCTGCGATTTTGCCCGCCCATGCCGTGGCCCCTGACCAGTGCCTTGCACTTGCCGAGACACCTTCGCGCTCCTTGGTGCAAAAGACCGCGCTGAGAATTGCGCAGCTCAAGCCTTCCGAAGTGCGTCTGACCTACATCGGGCACTCAACGTTCCTGATCGAAAGCGCGGCCGGCGTGAAAATAGCGACGGACTATAATGACTATGTGCGCCCTCGCGAGGTGCCCGACGTCATCACCATGAACCGGGCGCACGATACGCATTACACGCATTTTCCC
>QGVC01000300.1 GCA_003242645.1 Pseudomonadota bacterium | reverse complement strand
CGTTACATTGTAGGGCATCCGCCCATTTCCTCTGCCCAGTTGCCTCGGAAGTCGGCACGCCGAGGCGCACCCCGCGCACGTTGATCGGCCCAGGCAGCGGCCCGGAATGAAATACCCGCTTCTCGTCGAAGACGCCGTAGTTGGGCAGGTCAACCTTGTAGCGCACTGCCTGGATGGCGCCTTCGTCCAGCAGCGCCACGGAATTGTAGGCACGACCCTCCTCGGCCCATACGGTGCCGACAATCAATGCCGGGCCGCCGTTCGCAACGTCCCGGGCCAGATCTTCCAGCCCCCTGCGCGCCGCCGCGGCGAACGCCGGTTTGAGCACGAGGTCCTCGGGCGGGTAGCCGGTGATGAACAGCTCAGGGAAGACGATGACATCGGCCCCGAGCTGAGCCGCTTCCGCGTGCGCGCGCTTGGCCTTCTCGACATTACCGGGGATGTCGCCGACCACCGGATTTAGCTGAGCCAGCGCAATCTTGAATGTTCTGGGCATGCAACAGTTTTAAGCGGGAATGGGCGCTGAGCGAATAGTGAATGATGGGCGCGCCAAGTTCCGCTGATCACGGCTCGGTGCGCGCCCATTCGCTTGCCTCAGCCCAAGGCAGCTGCCGCCTCCTGTTGCGCGCCGTTCATCCGTTCCTGCCTCAGCCGCTCAGCGACCAGGAACGCGAGCTCGAGCGCCTGGTCGGCGTTGAGGCGGGGATCGCAGTGCGTGTGGTAGCGGTCGGAGAGATCGGCTTCCGTGATCGCCGTCGCGCCACCCGTGCACTCGGTCACGTTCTGGCCCGTCATCTCCACGTGAATCCCGCCGGCGTGCGTGCCCTCGGCCCGATGGACATCGAAGAACAGCTCGACTTCCTTGAGGATGCGATCGAACGGCCGGGTCTTGTAGCCCGAAGCGGCCGTGATCGTGTTGCCGTGCATCGGGTCGCAGGACCACACGACGGTCCGCCCTTCCCTCCGAACAGCTCGGATGAGCTTCGGCAGGTGTGACTCCAGCTTGTCTGCGCCGAACCTGCAGATGAGTGTCAGCCGGCCGGGCTCGTTCTTGGGGTCGAGGATGTCGATCAGGCGCAACAGCTCGTCCGGCTCGAGGGTAGGCCCGCACTTGACGCCGATCGGGTTGCGGATGCCACGGCAGAACTCTACGTGGGCATGGTCCGGCTGCCGCGTGCGATCACCGATCCACAGCATGTGGCCCGAGGTTGCGTACCATTCGCCGCTCGTGGAATCGAGCCGGGTCAACGCCTGCTCGAAGCCAAGCAGCAGCGCCTCGTGGCTGGTGTAGACGTTGGTCGTCCTGAGCTGCGGGGTGTTCTCCGACGTAATCCCGCAGGCGCGCATGAAGACCAGCGTCTCGGTGATCCGGTCCGCGAGCGCGCGGTAGCGATGGCTCTGGGGGGAGTCCTTCACGAACCCGAGCGTCCACTGGTGCACCCGCTCCAGGTCCGCGTAGCCGCCCATCGCGAAGGCGCGGATTAGGTTGAGCGTCGCCGCGGCCTGACGATAAGCCTGCAGCTGCCGCTGCGGATCCGGCGTACGCGCCTCAGGCGTGAACTCGGCTCCGTTGATGATGTCGCCGCGGTAGCTGGGCAGCTCCACGTCGCCTTTTTTCTCGACGGGCGAGGAGCGCGGCTTCGCGAACTGACCCGCAAGCCGCCCGACCTTCACCACCGGACAGCCGCCGGCGAAGGTCAGCACAACCGCCATCTGAAGAAAGACGCGAAAGAAGTCGCGGATGTTGTCGGCCCGGTGCTCGAGGAAGCTCTCGGCACAGTCACCCCCCTGCAACAGGAAGCCGTTGCCGGCAGCGACCCCAGCAAGCTCCTTCTTGAGCTGGCGCGCCTCACCTGCAAAAACGAGCGGCGGAAAGGTGGCAAGCTTGGCTTCCACCTCGGCAAGCTGAGCCTTGTCCGGATACTCGGGAACCTGAACGATCGGCTTCGACCTCCAGCTATCGGGAGACCACGGCGCCCGCATGACTTCTCTCCTAAGTGGCTCACGCCTGCAGCCGCTCCGCCGGGCTCGACCGGCAAAGCTTGCAGAACATCTCTCTCAGCACCTGAGGCTAACTAGACGTGTGGCGCTTATATGCCAATCCGGCGCAGCAAGCCAGGGGGCGCTTTGCCCTTCAGCCTGGAAATGAAATCAATAACCGCCTTGGAATCGACGATGTGACGTGGCAAGGGATTTGGCGGTGGCCGTTAGGCCGCCACAAATCCGCGTATCAAATCCGTGGCCTTAACGGGGGGATATGATCCATGCTGCGCTCGGGCTGTTTGTTCATCGCGATGGTGCTGCTCGGTGCAGCTTGGCTGCCGCAGGCAGCTGAAGCACAACGTCACTTTAGGATCTCACACCAGTGGGAAGCGGACATTGACGCTCGCGACCGGGCCGCGCGCGTGTTCGCGACCGAGGTGCAAAAGCGGGTCCCCAGCATCACCTTCAGCATCCACCCGAAGAGCGAGCTGGGCATCAAGCCCGTGGAGCAGTTCGATGCGATCGTCGAAGGGCGCCTCGACCTCGCCATCTATCCCCTTTTCTACGGCACGAAGAAGGTCCCCGAGTTTTCCATCGGCCTGCTTCCTGGAGTGCCGGCCAATACCGAGCTCGCCGGCCTGCTCAAGGGCTCGGAGTTCGAGGAGAAGCTGCAGGCCCTCGCTATGGAGAAGGGCATCCGCATCCTGACCTGGTGGTGGCTGGGCGGCGGCGTAGCGGCCCGCGCGCAGGAGTTCGGCGGCCCGGAGACGGTGAAGGACCTGCGGGTGCGCACCGGCGACAAGGCGTTCGATCTCATGATCCAGGCCGCCGGTGGCGAGACGCCCTCCATGCCGTCCACGCAGATTGCTGAAAAAATGGGCGCGGGAGAGGTGGATGCAGCGCTCACTTCCTATGAGTCGCATGTGTCCTTCAAGATCTACGAGCACGCGCGCTATGCAACCTTCGGAGGTTACGGCATCTGGACCTCCTTCCAGCCACTGATCATGTCACGCACGGCGTGGGAGTCGCTCACCCCTGAGGAGCAGAAGGCCTTCGAGGAGGCGGCAGAAATTTCGGACATGTACTTCGTCGAAACGCAGCGCGATGCGTTGAGAGTCGCCACTGAAACGTTTCAGAAGGCCGGCGCGACCGTCCGGGAGCTGGCCTACGACGAATATGAGAACTGGCTAAAGGTCGCGAAGGTCAGCTCCTGGGAGGAGTACCAGAAGATCAGCCCTGTGGCTGCGGACCTCTTCACCTCGATGCTTCGCAGCTTCATCGACAGCGATAAGCGCTTGGCCGCGCAGAACAACCCTTCAGGGGACCAACAACCTGTTCGTGTTCCCCAACCGCAGCCGGCTGTGCAGCCCAAAGCTCAGACCAAATGAGGCTATCGGATTTTGCCGGCGGGCAATAGCCGCGGTCCGGTTCCCGCACTTGGCGTAACATTGGCTGAGCCAGCCCGGCACACTCTGTCGTTGCCGGAGACTCAGCCGTTGGTCAGCCGATGCTGCTGGGTGATCTCTGCTGCACCGGGAGGGTGACGACGAACTCCAATTCCGTTGTCGCAAATCGCCAGCCGGTATTCATTCCTGTGTCGGGCAAATGAATTTTGGACAATGCCTTTCCGGTTGTTCGGAAAGGCGTACTTCAGAGCGTTCGTCAGCAGCTCGTTGATGATGAGCCCAATTGCGACCGCCTCTTGCATCTTGATCGTATGGCTCTCAGCAGACAGCTCGATCTCGACCGGCCTCAACCCGATCAAAGCCTGTTTCAGGTCCTCGCATAGCTGGGCGATGAAGCTTTCGCTCTCGGACTGCGCCTCCAGCTCCATTGAAAAACGACACATACTGCATTTGCGCCGTTCCGGCAGGTTTTCTTCTGCAGCAAGCGGAGCGAGGCTTTAGCAACGCAGCGTCCCGTGGAAATCCGCTCTTTTCAATTCGCCAAAGGCGTGCTCACCTCAAGAAAATCAGTCAGGGGAGTAGCTTGATGCGAACACTTACGATCGGGGACGTCACAATCACCAGCATCATCGAGCGGGACGGGCCGTGGCGCAGACCAGAGGATATGTTCCCTGCCTATGACCCAGAATTAGGACGGCGGCATTTGGAGACACTCGAGCCCGAAATGTTCGATTTCGCATCGGGCAAGATGGTCATGACGTACCAAACGTTCGTCGTCAGAACGCCGCGGCACGTCGTGCTGATTGATACGTGCACTGGTGAGGACAAAGGCTATCCGCCACCCTTCGATTTCCCAAAAAAGCCCTGGCTCGACAATTTCAAAGCCGCAGGATTGGATTTTGCCGACATCACCCACGTTTTCTGCACACACCTCCACATCGATCACTGCGGCTGGAATACAAGGCTCGTCGATGGACGCTGGGTGCCGACTTTCCCGAATGCGAAGTACATCTTCCATAAGGACGAATATGCGTTCTGGGAGCAGGCAACGAAGGAAGGCAAGGATCCCCCTGGAAACGTCTGGACCTACAATTGTCTGCCCGTCGTTGAGGCCG
>QGVC01000299.1 GCA_003242645.1 Pseudomonadota bacterium | reverse complement strand
CTGAATGCGCGTGCCCCGGCCTGCGGCTGGAACGATGCCCCAGGTCATAGCGGACCTCTCCCGTTGGAGGCGTCGAGAGCCGTGATGGGCCTCTTCCTGTCGTGGAATGTGGATGTGGCGCGCTGGACTTCGCCGAGGGGTGGATCAACGGAGGTGAAGTTGGTGCTGTCGCCGCCCCCACCTCCGGAGTTCTTGGAGAGATCTTCGGGTGCGGCTGACTGCTTCGTCGTCGTGGATAGAAGCTCCAACAACTTGGCGGCGCGGCGGTCAGAGGTGTGCCCGGCCAACGTACGCTCGCGTGCGGCACGCGCGATCCGGCCCAGCTCGGCGTCGGTCAGGTTCAGGGCGGCGAGCACGTCATTGGTGCTATGAGCCAGCAGGATTTCTCGACTCGGCTCGAAGAATGACTCGATTCCCGGCCATACATCCGAGACGATTGGCGTTGCACACGCGGCCGCCTCGAACAGCCGTCCCGAGGGACACCAGCCCATGTCGGCCATCGCGCGACGCGTTACGTTTAGGGTGAGGCGCGAGGATGAGAAGAAGGCCGGGTGCTCGCAGGGCGGAAGATGCTGCACAAAGTAGATGTTGTCCGACCATGGGAAGTCGGCCGGGTACTGCGCACCTCCGATCAGAAATCGCTGCGACGGGCGGAGCCGGGCAGGAACGACGAAGAGAGCTTCCAGCGTGCCCTGCCTATCATCGGCGTAGGTGCCGAAATAGGACAGGTCCGCACGGTACCGGTCAACTTGCGGCACCGGCCTGTGCACTTCGGGATCGACATGCCCGTAGAGCGGCACAGCGCGTCGCGCCCCGAGGCGCTGTTGCAACTCATCCAGCGCGCGGCCGCCGGTGTAGCTCAGCACCAAATCGAAGTCCCGGAGACCGCGGGCGCCGATGTAGTCGACCCGCTCTCCATCGCCGAGCCGGCTCAGCGTCACCGGGGTGTCGAGGTCATAGAAAACGGCCAGTCCGCGGCCACCCTCGAACATCAGCTCGGCAGCTGCGAGACCATCCCGGCAGTAGGAGGTCACGATAGCGGCGTCCGCTTCGCGAATCGCAGCGTGAGCCCGTGTTCGTACGTCCTCCCACTCGTCATACAGGACGATCTCGGCGCCAGGGACTTCGGTGAGGTCCCGGTTGCCAGCGTAATAAGGCTCGTTGCGCTCGAAAAAGCTTACGCGGCAACCCCGCCGCACCAGAGCCCGCACCAGCCCTCGCCAAAGCGTTGCATGCCCGTTGCCCCAGGACGAGGTGATCGACAAGCCGAAGACGGCAAGCCGCATCAGGAGGCCTCATCGAGGGCAGCGACGCGCGCGCCCTCCTCGTCGAGGACCACCTCAACAATCTCGGCTGGCGAAATCTTCACTTCGGCGTAGGCGTCGAGCGAGCGCCCTTCACAATAAAGGATGGCCGCCCGGATGACTTCTGCGTGGGTGACGAGAGCAATCCGCGCGCCCGAGTGGTCGGTGTGCAAGCGTGTGAGGTAGGCCAGGATGCGATCCTGCACCTCGCGCATGCTTTCGCCCTCTGGCGGCCGCGCGAGGCTGCGCATCATGTTCCAGAAGTGCCACCTGGGGTCCTTCTCAAGCTCAGCGAAGGTGAGCCCCGTCCACGCGCCGAGATCGATCTCGTCGAGCGCAAAGGCGATTTGCAGCGGCACTTTGGCAGTGCGGGCGATCATGTTTGCAGTCTCGACAGCGCGCTGGCGCGGACTGGTGTGCACTCGTGTGATGCCGCGTTTGGCCAGCTTTGCAGCGACCTGGTAGGCCTCCTCAATGCCGGCGGCGCTCAGCGGAACATCCGGACCACGTCCGACGAGGACGTGGTCCAACAGATCGTGGGAAGCATGCCGGACGAAGAAGAGCCGGGTCGCGGGAGCCGATTCGGCCCGGCTCGACGGTCGGGCTGGCCATCTGCGGCGGAGCCGGGCTGACGTAGGTCTGGCGTGAAGAACACCCGAACGCATCGCAAACTCCGCTTTCTCCCCACCGCGCCGCCAATCTTCTGCACGGCAGACACGGGGCCGATAGGCCGTCGTCAGCCCAGCGAACGCGAGAGTTGCGCCGTTGGTTCCGGCGGGGCACAGCGGCTGGTTAAGCGTGAATTGAGCGCCCGGATCGTTGCGTCTGGAGCACGAAAGCGCCTCGCTGCGACCTTAGGCCCAGTCGCGGATGCTGTCGGCTGTGACCAGATGCGATGCGTAACGGTTGCACACCCGCCGCACCTGCGTTACGAGCGTGCGCGGTGCCGTACATGAGCTTGGCGGCCCAGCACGCAGGACAACCGACCATGAGCCCGCTTCTCTTGGACTATCTGCCGCTCGCGGTGTTCATTGGCGTCGCGCTGCTCATCGGCGCTGCGCTGATGGCTGCTCCTTTCCTCGTTATGATCCGCAATCCGGATCCGGAGAAGGTTTCGGCCTACGAGTGCGGCTTCAACGCGTTCGATGACGCGCGGATGAAGTTCGACGTGCGGTTCTACCTCGTCGCCATTCTGTTCATCATCTTCGACCTGGAGGTGGTGTTCCTTTTTCCGTGGGCTGTGGCGTTCGGGAGCATCGGCGCGTTCGGCTTCTGGTCCATGGTGGCATTCTTGGCGGTGCTGACGGTCGGCTTCATCTACGAATGGAAGAAGGGAGCCCTGGAATGGGATTGATCCAGCCCCCGCGTCCGGTTTTCGAGAAGCCACGAGAGGGTGGCGGGTCTGCGCTCGTGACACCCACCGATCCCTTTTTCGAGCAGGTTTCGAGCGAGCTGGCCGACAAAGGCTTCATCGTCACCTCGACCGAGGAGGTCATCAAGTGGGCCCGCACCGGCTCGCTGATGTGGATGACGTTCGGCCTCGCCTGCTGCGCGGTCGAGATGATGCAGATGTCGATGCCGCGTTGGGACGCGGAGCGATTCGGCTTCGCGCCGCGGGCATCGCCGCGACAGTCGGACCTGATGATCGTCGCCGGCACGCTGACCAACAAGATGGCCCCGGCGTTGCGCAAGGTTTACGACCAGATGCCGGAGCCGCGCTACGTCATCTCCATGGGAAGCTGCGCCAACGGTGGCGGCTACTATCACTACTCCTACGCCGTCGTCCGCGGCTGTGATCGCATCGTTCCCGTCGATGTCTATGTGCCCGGCTGCCCGCCGACAGCGGAAGCGCTGCTCTACGGCATGCTCCTGCTGCAGAGGAAAATCCGCCGCACCGGCACCATCGAGCGCTGAGGGGGCACGCGAGGGGGAGAAAGGTCGAAATGGCGGGTGAGAACGAATCGCTGCGCGAGCTCGGCGAATACCTGCAAGGGAAGCTAGGCTCCACCCTGCGGCGCTGGGATGTGAAGCTCGGCGAGCTGACTATTTGCGTCGACGCGGAGCAGATCGTGCCGGTGCTGAAGCTGCTCCGGGATGATGCCCGTTGCCGCTTCGAGATCCTGATCGATCTGTGCGGCGTCGACTGGCCGGGCCGCGAGAAGCGCTTCGACGTCGTCTATCACCTGCTGTCGCCACGGCTGAACCAGCGCATCCGCGTCAAGATCGAGGCTGATGAGGTCAACCCGGTCCCGAGCGTGGTCGATGTGTTCCCGTCGGCCAACTGGTACGAGCGGGAGGCCTATGACATGTACGGCATCCTGTTCTCGGGCCACCCGGATCTCCGCCGCATTCTGACGGACTACGGCTTCCAGGGCTTTCCCTTGCGCAAGGACTTCCCGCTCAGCGGCTATGTCGAGGTGCGCTATGACGATGAGCAGAAGCGCGTCGTCTACGAGCCGGTCCGTCTGACGCAGGAATTTCGTGATTTCGATTTCGAGAGCCCCTGGGAGGGAACCGGAAGATTATTACCGGGGGACGAGAAGGCTGGAAGCTAGCGCCTCGAGAGCCAGATGCCAGAAACGGATATTCGCCCATTCACCATCAACTTCGGTCCGCAGCACCCGGCGGCGCACGGCGTGTTGCGGCTCGTGCTGGAGCTGGATGGTGAGGTCGTCACGCGGGTCGACCCGCACATCGGCCTTCTGCACCGCGGCACCGAGAAGCTGATCGAGTCGCGCACTTACTTACAGAACATCGGCTACTTCGACCGGCTCGACTACGTGGCTCCGATGAACCAGGAGCATGCGTTCTGTCTGGCGGTCGAGCGGCTGCTCGGGATCGAGGTGCCCTACCGCGCGCAGCTGATCCGGGTGCTCTATTGCGAGATCGGCCGCCTGCTTTCCCACCTTCTCAACGTCACCACGCAAGCGATGGATGTCGGCGCGCTGACGCCGCCGCTCTGGGGCTTCGAGGAGCGCGAGAAGCTCATGATCTTCTACGAGCGCGCCTCGGGTGCCCGCATGCACGCCAAGTACTTCCGCTTCGGCGGGGTCAAGGCGGACCTTCCGCCGGACCTGATCGAGGACATCGCCAAGTTCTGCGAGACGCATCCCAAGGTTCTCGATGACATCCACGACCTCGTCATGGAGAACCGCATCTTCAAGCAGCGAAACGTCGACATCGGCGTCGTCTCGCTGGAAGACTGCATGAAAT
>QGVC01000298.1 GCA_003242645.1 Pseudomonadota bacterium | reverse complement strand
TGGCCACACGTATTGGTGTTATGTATCTTGGCCGGCTTGTCGAAGTGGCGCCTACCGCCGAGTTGTTCGCTAATCCCCAGCATCCTTACACGCGCATGCTGCTTGATGCTGTACCCGATCTGAAAATGAGCGGGCGCCCGCGCAAAATGATCGAAGGCGAGATCCCAAATCCGATCGATCCGCCGCCGGGGTGTGCTTTCCATCCGCGCTGCCCGTTCGCCGTGGAGCGGTGCAGAAAGGAAGTGCCGCTGCCGGTTACGCGCGGGGACCGCATGGTGGCTTGCCATGAGGCAGCCGCTCGCCGGATATGAGCTGATCAACAAACGCAACCTGAAATTCCGTCCGCGAGGAGGCGCAGAATGTCTGAGAAGGGTGTAGCAGTAATTACTGGGGGCTCTAGCGGTATCGGCGAAGCAACGGCACGCCGAATGGCTGCAGACGGTTATGCCGTCGCGATTCTGGATGTGAACGAGGAGGGCGGCGCTTCCGTCGTCAAGGCGATCGAGGAGGCTGGCGGCAAGGCGACTTTCCTCACCTGCGATGTCGCAGATGCGAACGCTGTCGAGGCTGCGGCTGCGAAAGTCGAGGCGGATATTGGCCCGGTGATCAACCTCGTGACGGCGGCCGGCCTGATCCCGAACACCGAGTCCATCATGGACATGGACATGGCCGCCCACGACCGTATGTGGCGGGTGAACTATCACGGCACCCTTCACGCCTGCCGGTCCTTTGGCCGCCGCATGATCCCAAGGGGCCGCGGCTCTATCGTCACACTCGGTTCGATCAACAGCGTTCTGCCGTTGCCGCTGCCGGCCTACAATCCTGGCAAAGCCGCCGTCGCGCGGTTGACACAACTCTTAGCTGTAGAGCTTGGCCGGCACGGCATTCGGGTCAACAGTGTTGCGCCGACTTACGTCATGACACCGCCGCTGCGCGCGAAGGTGGAGGCTGGGCAGCGTGACCTCAACAAGATCATGAGCGTTCACGCCCTGAGCTCTTTGCCGGAGCCGAGCGACATCGCCGACGCCATTGCGTTCCTGTGCTCGGAGCAGGCGCGCAGGATTACAGGCATTCTGCTCCCTGTCGATTCAGGGTGGCTCGCAGGCGTGAGCTATCTGACCTATGCCGGCGGAGTGCCGTGGCAGACTTAATGGGGCCCCGCCAATCCCGTAGTGGCGTCGGCCAGCACCCTCTAAGAGAGCCCGCAAGACCTTCGCTGACGGAAACGCACGCAGGGGTACGGCCGCGCTCGTGAGGCGTTTTGGCAGAGATCTACTTTGCGCGTTTGACAAACGCTTTCAGCAGCCTTAACCGGCTTGCGGCCTGGATCTGGACGCCGGTGGGAAGGCACCGCGTAACCCATGACTCCGTTTCAGGGTGTGCAACGGTTGGAGGGGACCCGTCTATCGTCGCCGCTGGATGACGCGCTTGCAGAGCCTACACGAGCATTGCATTCTCCCGCGAAATTTCTTGGACCCAACTGCCCCGCGGCATACCAGAGTCCATCGCCTGTGGTCTTTTCGGAAGGAGTGCACTCGATCGGCTGGTTCCCACGGAGCTGTCGGAGGAGACAAGGGACACCTAGGAGGAGGAAAGCATAATGAAGCGTTTAGTGGGTTTCGTAATTCTGGCAGCGTCGCTGGCGCTGGCACCTTTGGGGCAAGCCCTCGCGGAGCGTACGCTGCGCATGACGACCCAGCTCCCGCCCAATCACGAGCTGAGCCAAAACATCAACTACTTTAAAGAGTTGGTCGAGAAGGAAAGCAACGGCGCTCTCAAGATTGAGGTTTACGACTCCGCGCAGCTCTACAAGGGCAGCGAGGTGCCGCAGGCTGTATCCTCTGGCGCTATCGATATGGGCCTTGTCCTCGTCGACGAGTTTGCAGGGACCATCCCGGTGACCGCGATCTTCGGCGTCGCCTTCATGTTTCCCGACTACGAAACCCTCGGCAAGGCTGTTGCTCCCGATAGCCCTGTTCGTAAGCTGATCGACGGGGAGATCCTGAAAACAGGTGCGCGCGTCCTCTGGTACCTCGACTACGGTCCCATACAACTCCTGGCGCGCCGCGGCGAGATCCGGACACCCGATGACATCAAGGGCAAGAAGGTTCGCGTCCTCGGCAAACCTTCTGGTGATTTCATCAACGCTGTCGGTGCAACGCCGGTGAAGGTCGGCGGGTCGGAGCAGTTCATTGCCTACCAGCGCGGCACGGTCGACGTGGGTATGACGGGCACGACGGCGACCCGCAGCCGCAAGATTTATGAGGTTATGGAGTCGATCACGATCACCAACCATGCCCAGACCGAGTTCCTCGTGATCATCAGCGAAAAGACGTGGTCTCAGCTGAATGATCAGGAGCGTGAATGGCTCACGAAGGCCGCCTGGGAGGCTGAGAAGAAACTGCGCGCGAGCACTGAGCAAGACAACCTCGAAGCCGAGAAATGGCTCGCCGAAAACACCAAGATGAAAGTGATCCGGCTCACCCCGGAGGAGTTGGCGAAGTGGAAGGAGGCGGCCGAGCCTTCCGTCCAGGCCTTCATCAAGGATGCCGGCGAGGTCGGTGCCAAGCTGGTCGAGGAGATCCGCAAGCTGCAGTGATCGGCTTGGTTGAAAGTCCTGCAGAACGGGGAGAATAGCATGGCGCGGATCAGCGCGGTGCTCGGCGTCGTGTCCGACTATCTCGGCTATTTGAGTGCGGCGCTGCTGTTCGTCGCCGGGCTGATCCTTTCCTATGAGGTGGTGGCGCGGTACTTCTTCTCCGCCCCCACCATCTGGGCCCAGGACTACGCCGTCACCATGCAGGTCTGGTTCACCTACATGGCCATGGCCTATGTGCTGCGGAGCCGAGAAATGATCCGCATCACTGCCGTCGTGAGCCTTCTAAGACCGACAGGCCGGAAGCTGGTGGAGGCGTTCACGCTTCTGGTCATCATTGCCACCTCGATCCTTGTGATCGTGCTCGCGACGGACATCGTCCGCGAGTCGATCGCTCTCGGCCGCCGCCAGCCGACCATGCTGGAGCTGCCGAACTGGATCGTTGAGCTGCCGGTGGTGCTGGGATTCATCCTGCTGGCCTTGCAGGCGACCGTCGACCTCCTCCGGCTCCCCTACGTCGAGGCACCGGCCTTCCGGGTCGAGGAGTTCCACAAGTGACCCTTGTACTGATCCTTGGTGGGCTGCTGTTGCTCTTATTCAGTGGCTTGCCCGTTGCCTTCGTGCTCATGTCGATGGGCATAACCATGCTCATCGCGAAAGGCCTACCGCTGGTCATGGTCGCGCAGAACATGGTCAGCGCGGTCGACGACTTCGTGCTCCTCTCGGTGCCGATGTTCCTGCTGATGTCGAACATTCTGCTGCGCTGTGGCGTCGGCAAGGATCTGTTCGAGGCGGTGCAGAGCTGGGTTGGGCATTGGCCGGGCGGCCTTGGAGTGGCGACGCTAATTTCCTGCGGGATCTTTTCAGCCATCAGCGGCAGCTCGGTGGCCACTGCTGCCACGATCGCCACTGTCGCCGTCCCAGAAATGACGTCTCGCGGCTATGACCGGAGCTTTACGCTCGGTCTGCTGGCGGCGGGCGGCACGCTCGGGATCCTCATTCCCCCTTCTATTCCGCTCATTATCTACGGCGTCATCACCGAAGAGAGCATCGGCCAGCTGTTTCTCGCCGGGATTGGGCCGGGATTGTTGCTGATTCTCTTCTTTGGAATTTTCGTCGTGACCTACTCGATGGTCACGGGGAATTACCAGAAGCTTGCTCCAGCGAATTGGGCGCAGCGCCGATCAGCCACCATCCGAGCCTTACCAACGGTGCTTATCGCCGCGATTATCATCATCGGCATTTACGCTGGCGCCTTTACGCCGACGGAGGCGGCGGCCGTGGGCTTCTTTCTCTCGCTGTTCGTGACGGCCGTCATCCTGCGCACTCTCACCCTGGAAAAGCTGATCGACGCTACGGCCGCTGCCTTACGGACGACGGTCGTTCTTTTCCTCGTCATTGTTGGCGCGAAGCTTTTCGGGAAGGCGGTTACGCTTTACCAGATCCCGTCGATGGTTTCGTCCCTGGTGGACACTCACGTTTCGGAGCAGTGGCTCTTTCTCCTTATCGTGACGGGCATATTGCTGGTGATCGGGCTTTTCCTGGAAAGCATGTCGATGCTGCTGATCATGATGCCGGTGCTGCTGCCGACCGTACTGGCGCTGGGCATCGATCCCATTTGGTTCGGCATCTACTTCGTCATAATGATCGAAATCGCCCTGATCACTCCGCCGGTAGGGCTCAATCTCTTCGTCATCCAGGCCGTCGCCAAATCAGAGCTTGGTGCGGTGGTGAGGGGAGTTCTTCCATATATCTTCATCATGCTGTTCAGCGTGTGGGTGATCTACATGCTGCCGCAGATCGTGCTTTTTATTCCGCAGACGCTGTATTGATGTTACGGAACAGCTCGTGATCTTGCGCGGGGTTTTCTTTGCTCGGCGGCTGGGTTTTTCTCCAATCGCCTGTGACCGCGGAATTAAGAATTGTCAT
>QGVC01000016.1 GCA_003242645.1 Pseudomonadota bacterium | reverse complement strand
AGGCGATCTTGCGAACGGCTTCATCTCCGTTGGCGGGGCCTCGACCCCGGAAATTCGTACGCCGGAGATGGAGGAGTTCATCGAGCGCTACATAAAGAAGTACGGCGAATATAATGACGAATCGAACACGAAGGTTTACGCGCTCGAATACATCCTCGAAACCCTCAAGGCGAACCCCAAGGCGATCGATGACGTCGAGGAATTCAAGAAGACGATAGAGACGTTCTCGGCGCCGAATCCGTTCGTGAAGGGCGGCACGCTGAAATACGTCGGGATGACGTCGTTCGGCCAGAAGCGCCAGCTCTCCGTGCCGATGGTCGTCAACGAGTATTGGAATGGGGAGTTCAGGACGCTGTTTGTCGGCGAAGTAGACTGAGATTGGCGTCGTGAACGGGTCCGAGGCTTGAGACTCGGACCCGCCCTTTGACGGACGGCGGCATGGAACAGGTCATTGTCAACGGCCTCTACCTCGGAGCGCAGTACGCTCTGATTGCCCTAGGCCTGACGCTGATTTTTGCCCTCATGAACGTACTGAACTTCGCCCATGGGCAGATGTACGTTCTGGGCGGATTCGTAACGTACGTGATTTATGGGCAGCTCGGGCTTCCATTTCCGCTCGCCGTGATATGCTCCGGCCTCACGCTCGCCGCCGTAGGAGCTGTGATCGAGCGGTTTCTCTTCGCGCCCGTCATCAAGCGCAGCGCGCGCGAAGAGAGCACGATGCTGCTCGCAGCAGCCGTCGCATTCTTTTTCGACGCAATCATCTTGCTTCTCTTTGGCGAGAAACAAAGAGGCGTGCCAAAGATCATCAACGGCGTCTTTATCTCTGACTCCGTCGTGATGCCTTACGACCGCATCGTGGTCGGTGTCGTCGCGATGGCGATGATCGTGGCGTTCATGCTCTACATGCAATACAGCAAGCCAGGCCGAGCAATGCGCGCTCTCGCGCAGGATCGCGTAGCTGCCCAGCTCATGGGCGTCAACGTCGATCGATATTCGACGATTGGCTTTGCGCTGGGCGCGATGCTGGCAGGCCTTGTCGGCGGGCTCCTGGTAAGCATTACGGGTGTCAACTCAGGCATTGGTGGCGCAATTTCGATCAAAGCTTTTCTTATGGTCATGATTGGCGGTGCCGGCGTTGTCGGGGGTGCCATCGCGGGGGGCTTCATCCTCGGGATGATGGAATCGGTCGGATTGAGCCTGTTGCGCAATTTCGGAGACATCACCTACCTCGTCATATTCGCCCTCTTGATGGTTTTCCTCAGCATTCGCCCGCACGGGCTGATGGGCAAGCCGTGGGGTTGATGGAATGACCGCGCGACAGAAACTCGGCTGGGTGTTGGCTTGCGTCGCATTCCTTCTGGTCGGCGTACCGCTCTTGATCTCCGTGACAGGGCGAACCGATCTTTATTACACGCTGACCACTGTCGCTCTGCTCAGCATCATCAGCGGCGGTGTGTGGCTGACCTTCTTTATCGGCCGCATCAATATCGGTCAGGGAGCCTTTGCGCTGATTGGCGGCTATGTCTCGGCAATTCTCGTCACGCAGTACGGCGTATCATTTTGGCTGACACTGCCGTTAGCCGGCCTCTTTTGCGCGGCCGTGAGTGTCCTCATCGGCCTTCCGATTCTGCGACTGCGGGGCGTCTACTTTGCCATGGTCACCCTGACCATGACAGAAGTGGCCCGTCTCTCCGCATTTGCACTCCCGATCACTAACGGCGCCAAGGGGATTGTGAACATACCATTACCAGGAGCCGTTACTCTATTCGGGATTACGATCATCCCCGATTTTGCAACACTCCCTAATCCGCGGCTTGCCTTCTACATCACCTCCGTCTTGATGATGGTAGCGTGTTACGCATTTCTCTACCGCCTAGTTCACTCGCGGATTGGCAAGATCTGTCAGTCATTGCAGCAGAACGAAGAATTGGCCTCCTCCATCGGTGTCAACATCACCTACATGCGCATCCTTGCGTTTGCGATCTCCTCGTTCCTCGGCGGCATAGGCGGGGCCATGTTCTCCGCGATTGCACAGTCAATGTACCCCTCGAGCTTCGGCGTTCAGGACTCCGTGAACTTCATGCTCAATTGCTTCCTCGGCGGCCTGGGATACGTTCTGGGGCCCATGCTGGGCACGTTTGTTCTCTACTTCGGGTGGGACCTGCTTTTCGAAACCGGCGATTTCCAGCTACTCATTTATTCCTCGATCCTCATCGTCCTGATGCTCGTCCTGCCAAACGGCTTGTTGAGCATTCGCCTGCCCGTTCAGAAGCGAGCTAGCTGATGACGGTCATTCTCGAAGTCTCGAACCTGACGAAACGCTTTGGCGGCCTGGTTGCCAACAACAACATCTCTTTCACTGTGAAAGAGCGGGAAATCCTCTCGGTTATTGGGCCGAACGGAGCTGGGAAGTCGACGCTCTTCAAGCTGATCGCCTCTTTCCTCCACCCCACAAGCGGCGAGGTCCGCTTCCGTGGCCAGAGGATTTCGGGGTTGGCACCTCACAAGGTCGCGCGCATGGGGGTCGTGCGCACGTTCCAGGAAACGACGATTTTCAAATCGATGACCGTGCGCGAGAACATCATCATCGCGCACCACCTGCGGTCGCGCGCAAGTCTTGCCGGCTTCTTTCTTGGAACCCGAACAGCTCAGCAGGACGAAGAGGAGTTTGGGCGCTCCGCCGATGAGATCATCGATTTCCTTGGGTTAGGCGCGTATCGGCACGAGCTGGCAAGCAACTTGCCCCACGGTTACCTCCGGGCATTGGGCATTGCTATCGGTCTGGCAACGAACCCGCAGGTCCTCCTTCTCGATGAACCCTTTGCCGGCATGAACCATGAGGAAACGAAGCGAGCCATCGAGATCGTTCGAGGCGTGCGCGATCGCGGAGTCACGGTGCTGCTCGTCGAACACGACATGCCTGCTGTGATGAACATTTCGGACCGCATCGTCGTGCTCAATTTCGGGGAGAAGATTGCCGAGGGGACGCCGAAGGAAATCCAGGAGGACCCGAAAGTGATCGAGGCTTATCTGGGCGTCGAGGATACGGCGATTGGAATTTAGTCATGACCGATCTGCTGGCCCTCACCGACGTCGAGCTTTATTACGACCACGTCTACGCCCTGAAGGGCGTGTCTCTCAGCGTCCGCGAGGGGGAAACTGTCGCCCTCATCGGCGCCAACGGTGCCGGCAAATCGTCGATCCTTCGCGCGATCACCGGATTACGGAAAATCAGCAGCGGCGAAATTCGTTACCTAGGACAAAGGATCGACAACCTACCCACTGACGAAATTGTAAAGCTCGGTATATCGATGGTGCCCGAGGGCCGTCGCGTATTTCAGTATATGTCGGTTCGCGACAACCTGCTGATGGGGGCCTTCACGCGCACGGACAAGGCGGAAATCAATCGTTCGCTTGAGTTGGTCCTTACCCGTTTTCCTCGCCTGAAAGAACGTTACTCGCAGGCCGCCGGAACGATGAGCGGAGGCGAGCAGCAAATGCTCGTCATCGCCCGGGCATTGATGTCCAAGCCGAAACTGCTGCTGCTGGATGAACCCTCACTCGGCATAGCGCCCAAGGTGGTGCAGGACATTGCCCGATCGATCATTTCCATCAACCGCGAGGACAAAGTTAGCGTGCTCTTGGTCGAGCAGAATTCGCGCATGGCGCTTCGCATTTCGCAGCGGGCCTATGCGCTTTCTGTTGGGAAAATCGTTCTGTCAGGTGCCTCAGCCGATCTCCTGAACGACGAACGTGTCCAAAAGGTCTATCTGGGAGCCGAAGTGTAGATCATGCGTATTCTCGTTATTAACCCCAACACGACGGCTTCCATGACCAGGAAGATCGAGGCTGCGGCGCGCGCTGTGGCAGCTGCTGGAACGGAGGTCATTGCCGTCAATCCCTCGGACGGACCACCGAGCATCGAAGGCTACTTCGATGAGGTTTTCAGCATTCCGGGCCTCATCGGCGAGATGCGAAAGGCTCCGGATATGGATGCTTACGTCATCGCCTGCTTCGACGATACCGGCCTCGACGCCGCCCGATGCTTTACAACGGCACCGGTCATTGGGATCGGAGAGGCGGCTTTTCATGTGGCCAGTTTGGTCGCCGGGAAATTCAGCGTGATCACAACGTTGGGCCGGTCCGTGCCTGCGATCGAGCACAATCTGGCAAAATACGGCCTCGCCAGCCGATGTGCGCGGGTACGCGCGAGCGAGATCCCCGTTCTCGACCTCGAGAAACCGGATTCCGAAGCGTCATCGAAGATTTCCGCCGAGATCGACCGCGCCATTGCCGATGATCGGGCAGAGGCCATCGTGCTGGGATGTGCGGGCATGGCGGATCTCGCGGACAGGCTTTCCGCGAAGCACGCCCTTCCCGTGATCGATGGCGTCGCCTGTGCCGTCAAGCTTGCCGAAAGTCTGGTCGGCCTGGGCCTCAAGACATCCAAGACCGGCGGATACGCGATCCCGCGCCCCAAGCAGTTCGATGGTCTTTTCAGCCAGTTCTCTCCTCGCTAAACGCGATCGCTACAGAGGAGGTTAACGATGACCGCTCATACGGCGCATTACTGATATGCTGGACAAGACAAACAAGAGTGAGGCTCCGAAACTGACTGCGCGCTGGCAGCCCGTCTATGATTCGTTGCACGAGGCCATCATCAGCCGACGGCTGGCACCAGGCACGAAGCTGCCGGAGGATGAGCTCGGCTCGATCTTTTCGGTGAGCCGAACGGTCGTTCGGTCGGCATTGCAGGCACTCGCTCACGATCGCGTCGTGCGGCTGGAGCCGAACCGTGGTGCATTCGTTGCGCAGCCGACGATCAAGGAGGCGCGTGAAGTTTTCGATGCGCGCAAGCTGATCGAGCCACGGCTCGTCGCACTTGCCGCCAAACTGGCCACACCGGAGGACATTCGAAGCCTGCGCCAGCACTTGGAGGATGAGCGCGATGTGATGAAATCCGATCGCAGCGGTGAAGCGATAAAGCTGTCAGCCTATTTCCATCTGAAAATCGCGAGGATCGCCGACCATTCGATTTTCACGGAGATCCTGCACGACTTGATCTCCCGCTCCTCACTCATCATTGCGCTTTACTGGCGCAGTCGCGATACGACCTGCAAGTGCGACGCCCACCGGGAAATTGTGGACGCACTTGCCGCAGGCGATGCAGCGCAAGCGTCGACGCTTATGAAGCGGCATATCGCAGACCTTTTTTCTGGTCTCGACCTGACGCAAACGGAAAAGAAGCCGCAACGGCTTGCGGACATCTTGGGAAAGCCGAAGCTACAAGCCGGTTGAGCAGTTCAGCTCACCCTCAAAGCGCTAAACCGGGTAGCTTTTGACGACAGCACACTCGGACCAATCGACTGCTTCCGCTTGCAAACACCTAAATCGAGCGTTGAGGGAAACCAAGAGCCGGGAAGAGCACTCTCGCGATGTACGCGGATACACTCAAATGACCCCCTCAGACCGCAATTTATCTATTTCCGTAGCACTGAGCCCCAGTTCTGCGAGGATTTCGTCGGTATGTGCGCCTTTGTCGGGTGCAGGCTCTTTGATTTGTGCAGGAGTGCGAGAAAGAACCAAAGGCTGGCCGACGAGCTCGACATTACCGCGCACCGGATGCGTGCACGGCACGGCCATTTGTAAATGCTGAACCTGGGGGTCCGCGAAAACCTCATCCATTTTATAGATTGGTCCTGCGGGAACGCCTGCCTCTGCGAGCAGCTCCAGCCACTCTGCACTTGTTCGCTCCATGAACAGCGGCTCAATCAAAGATCGCACCAGCGGCCTGTTCTGGAAACGTGCCTCGACTGTCGAGAAACGCTCATCCGTTCCGAGCTCCGGTCGTCCCAGCACCTCGCAAAGCTTGCGCCACTGCCCGTCCCCGCCAACACCCAGATTGATGTAGCCGTCGCGCGTTTGAAAAACGCCCATTGGCGTGGAGTATGGGTGATCGTTACCCGCCTGCTCGGGGACAACCTTGTCGACAAGATAACGGGCCGCCTGGAAATCAAGGACAGCAATCTGTGCTTGCAGCAATGACGTGTGAATCCACTGTCCGACACCAGAACGTTCCCGCTCAGCCAAGGCGATCAAAATGCCAATCGCGGCGTAAAGCCCCGCAGCAATGTCTGCTACTGCAGCTCCGGCGCGGACGGGCCCCTGACCCGGCAGGCCCGTCACCCACATCAATCCGCCCATTCCTTGTGCAATTTGATCGAAGCCGGGGCGCTTGCTATAAGGCCCGTCCTGCCCGAATCCGGAGATCGAAGCGAGAATAATGCGCGGGTTGATTTGACGAAGCTCTTCGTAGCTGATGCCGAGCCGATATTTCACATCAGGGCGAAAGTTTTCGACGACGACATCTGCATCCTTTACCATCCGCTTGAACAGGGCTAGCCCCGCCGGCGTTTTAAGGTTCAGCGTCATCGACCTTTTGTTGCGGTGGAGATTGAGCATGTCGTAGCCATGCCGCTGGCCACTGATGCCTTCGTTCGGGTCGACACCGCTCGGCGCCTCGATCTTGATGACGTCCGCCCCGAAATCGGCGAGGATCCTGCAACACGTCGGCCCTGCGCGGACCCGCGTGAGATCCAAGACGCGAAGATGCGAAAGAGCGGGTGAAGCAGAAATGGGTGGCATTTGCACGCTCCCTGTGGTCAGGCTGCTCTACCCGTGACGACTAGCTACGAAGTTGCGCAAAAATCGATCTTCGAATTTCGTTGAAGTGAACGTCCGTCAACAGATCGACATTTCGCGGGCGAGGCAACGTGATTTCTAGACGATCTCTGAGAGTGCCAGGCCGGGCACTCATTATGTAGACAACATCCGCCAGCAGAATCGCTTCATCGATGTCGTGCGTGATGAAGACGACCGTGCGCCGGTGCTGCTCCCAGACTTCGAGGAGGAGTTGCTGCATTTGGATGCGCGTCTGAGCATCGAGCGCACCGAACGGCTCGTCCATCAGCATGACACGCGGATGGGACAACAACGCGCGGGCGATGCCGACGCGTTGCTTCATTCCACCGGAAAGCTGGTCGGGAAGGTGATCCGCAAAACCATCGAGCCCGAGCGCTGAAAGGTATTGCTTAGCCTCTGTAGCATATTGGCTCTGAGAAATTCCCCGCAACTTTGGACCGAAAACGATGTTTTCCCAAACCGTCAACCAGGGAAAAAGCGCGGGCTCCTGAAATACGACAGCTCGATCGGGCCCAGGCTTGCTGACGGGCTCACCAAACACCTCCAGAATCCCTGACGTCGGCTGCTCGAAGCCAGCGATCAAGTTCAACAACGTTGACTTGCCACAGCCGCTTGGGCCCAGTATCGCGACGAACTCGCCCTCGGAAATCGTCAAGTCGATGTCCTTTAGCGCGTGTACCGGGAGCTTGCCGTCGTAAACCTTATTCACCCGCCGCACGCGGATGGCCGGAACCGTCATTGAAGGTGCCTCACGCGCGCTGATACCGCTTCCACGCAAGCAGCCAACTTTCGATGAACACAACGACCCGATCCGAGAGGAAGCCGAGCAATCCAATCGACACCATATCAGCAATCACGATATCCATGCGCCCGACGTAGTAGGCGTCCCAAAGCACGTAACCAAGACCCGACTTCACCGCGACCATTTCGGCGATAATGACAGCCGTCCAGGCCACTCCGATCCCGAGGCGAAGGCCGGTGAAGATCGACGGCAAAGCACTTGGAAGAACGACTCTTAGGAACAACTGCATGCGGCTCGCGCCGAGCATCAGGGCGGCTCGCACGAGATTCTTGTTGACGTCGCGGGCACCCTGCGCGCTGTTGACGACGATGGGATAAAAAGCTCCCAGCGCGATCAGAGAAATCGCCCCCATGTCTCTGATGCCGAAAAGCGCAATCGAGAACGGCAGCCAGGCAGTGATCGGCACCGGCCGTAATCCCTGCACTGTCGGATCGACGATGCGCGCGAAAAGCGGGCTCCAGCCAATCAGGGTACCGATCGGCACAGCAAGGCAGATGGCAAGTGCATACCCTTGGAAAACCCGCGCCGCCGAATAGTAAACATTAGAAAACCAGGTTCCCATATAGGGATTGAGGCCCATGCCGGGCTCGCCGAAAGCCCAAACGTACCATCCCTTGGCGGCAAGGGACGGCCACGGAAGAATGCCTGCCGGGAGCAACCCAACCTGTCCGCAAAGTTCCCAGATAATCAAAAGCAGAGCCGGAACCGCGAGCGTCT
The DNA here is from genome assembly GCA_003242645.1 of Pseudomonadota bacterium. Next base: position 12,302 of record QGVC01000016.1, on the reverse strand, counting down.
GCAGCACATCCGCGCCCGATCGGAACGCGCGTCGCCCACTGCGTCCATTCGCGGATCCAATTCTCGCGGCCCGTGTCGCCGATGCTACATCCATAGCGGTTGAGCTGCTTTCTGCTGAGCCGTGGTATCTTATCGAGAGCTCCGAAAATTAGGCAATCGTCTCAGCTCTTTCCCGATTTGAATCGCAGGCAAGCTTTGACATGCACAGTTCGAGCTTCTCAATCTTTTCCGGGCCAAATCTCTGAGCTTCAGGGCAGCACAACTAGCCGCCACCCTTCAACCCTGCCTCGACCAGATCTGCAGGATAGTACTTGTCCAGTTCTCCGCTGACATCATTCGGAATAACACCGAATTTGTGAAACGTCGCGGCCTGACGCTTCATCTGTTCAATGGACAATGTTGGCCTCAATTCAATGTATGCTGCAATCCGAGCTGAAATCTCTGGAGAAATGCCGGTAAATTGTGAAATAGCCTCCGCGAAACGCTCCTTCGTCTTCGTGAGCTCCTGCTGCCACTTTGCATAGGCCCAAATAAAGCGGCGCATCGCCTCACGCTTATTTTCGATGGCATCTTTCGTTGCCATGATCATTCCAAGCTCGTCGCCGACGGCATGTGACTTGGAATAATCGAGCTCCGTATTGAAATCACCCAAGCCTTCCATCACAGCCTGGGACTCGAAAGGCTCCCAAATAATGGCAACATCGATGTCGCCACGGCGGAGCGCAACGAGGAAGCTGGTGCCTCCACCTTGTATATTGACCGGATTGAGCGAATTGTAAGGGACACCAACCTCCTCGAGCATGGCGGCGAACTGGAACCACACGGCCGACCCTGGTGCGATGCCCACACGCTTGCCTTGGAGGTCGCTCCACTTCTCGACGGTGACACCTTTGCGGATGACCATGTATTTCGGTTGCCGTCCCACTCCGAGGAGGGCCACCATATTCGTCTGGCCTTGGCTCAAAACGATCGGCAGATCAGCGGGACCAACAGTAGCAATATCGAGCGAGCCGCTTGCGAGCGCGGTTCTGGCATCGGCGTAACGAACGAACTCAGCAATTTCCATTTCCACGTTCATGGACTTCAATTCAGGGCCCATGAACCCGACCGGCGCCAGATGGGCCACTTTTGCGAGCCCGACTGTCAGCTTGACTGGCTGCGGCAATGGCGAAGGCTTGGGACCGAGCGCAACCTGTGCGTAGCTTGATCCCCAGGGCAACGCCGCGATAGCAGCAGTGCCAGCAATCAACTGCCTCCGAGAGATCTCAAGCATGGTCCACTCCTTCGCTCCCAGACCTTGCCTCGCACAACATTCTTTGCGTGGACCAGCAATTTGGCCCCCGTTCACTCGCTCTGTCTCCTTCGGAGACCAAGCGCGCTTTCTTATAATGTCCTGACATTATGAATTGCATCCCGACGACGTCAAGAACGATTACGCTGCACCGCGCCGCACAATTTTTGTGCGATATGTAAAGCGCTCTGCGGGCCGGATGCTGCTGCTGATCAGGAACGGCGAGCTCTGGCTACCGTAGTACCAACGCTGGAACTGGAGGGCGGGCGATTTGGGTGCAACACGTAATTGCCGGGCGATAGATGGATCGACAAGAACGGCACTGATTTCCTGTTGTATTTCCCTTACCTGTTCTCCGTAATGCTCGCGAACGAGCTCAGCCACGAGCCCCACGTGATTCGAGAGACGATCCCGAACGCCAGCGAATGCAGCCGCAATGTAGATTTCGAGCCAGTAGTAGGGCGCATTACATTCGACCTCGGCGGCTACCACTGTTCCGCGCACGCGCAAAAAGCCTTGCCCTGCCTTGCATTTCAAGTGCTTTGCGAGTTCTCCATGCGCGACGATGTCATCCATCTCGCGCGGAATGACTCGGATTTTCGCGCCATCGCTTATCAGCTCTTCGATTGAGCTGCCGGACTGCACGTATTGACCAATCGGCTTCGAGGCCTCGACGCGCGTACCAACGCCGGCGCGACGCGAAACAAGCCCGTCCACCTGAAGCTGCCGTATAGCTTCGCGCACCGTGGCGCGACTTACGTTGAATTGCGCGCTGATCTCAAGCTCTGTGGGCAAAAGACTGCCTGGAGGATAGCGTCCAGCCTCGATTTCTTCTCGCAACCGTCTTGCGAGCAGCTGATATCGAGGTAGGCCTCCGTCAGTCCTCATAATGCTCCCATGCTCCGCGGCAGCAATGACAGTCTGGGTGGATATGTTCGGATAATATGACATACTTGCCCCGCGAGCAATTTTGATCGAAAGTCAGAGGAGCCGTTAGCCGGCAGCCCTCAACGGCAATACGATCCGGCAGGGCGAGCAGAGCGTTGCTATGGATTAGCGGGTAAAGCGCATACGGGTGGGACTTCTAAAGATGCTGGCAAATGGTCCGAGTATAATCAGTGCCGGCTGCGATCAAGGTGTGCCAGGCTCACTGTCGAGACTGAGGCCACTCGAGCCATTTCGCGGGGCCTGAGGGTCGCATTGGGAGATTTGGTCGTGAGTGCCGATGACATCTGCTGGCTCGACGCGAGCGCCATAGTCGAGAAAGTGCGGTCGGGCGAGCTCACTGCCGAAGCGGTCGTCACTGCCGTCCTCGAACGAATCGAAGCCGTCGATCCAAGGATCAACGCCTTCACAACGGTGGCTTCCGATCAAGCACTCAAGGCGGCCCGTGCTGCCGACGCCCGGCGACCCAAAAGGCAAATCCTCGGACCTCTCGACGGTGTGCCGGTCTCGATAAAGGACTTCATTTACACACGTGGAATATTGACAACTGCAGGCTCAAGAATTCACCAGGACTTCGTGCCCGAAGAGGATGCGATCGTCGTATCTCGATTAAAGGCCGCTGGTGCTATTATTATCGGCAAAACGACCATCCCCGAATATTGCTTCAAAACCGTAACGGACAGCCCGTTGACCGGTGTTACGCGCAATCCTTGGAATTGCGACCTGACGCCTGGCGGATCCTCGGGAGGCAGCGCCGCTGCGGTTGCCGCTGGTCTCGGCCCGGTCAGCATCGGGACCGACGGCGGCGGATCCATTCGTCTGCCAGCGGCTCTCTGTGGTGTCGCAGGATTCAAACCGTCAACGGCGATGGTCCCTCAAAGCCCAGGCTTCAGTGGCTGGAACTTGCTTGGGCACACGGGTCCGCTTGCGAGATCGGTCGCAGATTTGAAACTGGTGTTCGATGTCATCGCCGGGCCGGACACCCGAGATCCAATAACTTGCACGGCCACCCGGAGATCATTTTCCGGTGAGCCGCGCGTTGCATGGACCGCGACGCTGAACGACTTGGAGCCCGAGCCGAACGTGGCCTCTCAGCTGCAGCGGGTGGTCGAGGCGGCTCGCTCAGTGACCCGCCAGCCCGTCGACCACGTCTCTGTTCGCTGGGATGACCCTGATTTGAATTTTCGAGTTCTGGTCGGCGCTGATCTCGCTGCGGCGCTCACTCCTTATCTCGCCACACATCGCGAAGTCATGGATCAAGGCCTTGTGAAGCTCGTGGAGTTCGGTCGATCACTCACCGCGGTAGACTTGGCTAGGTCGCTCGACTGGCGACGTACATTTTCATCTCGCGTCCTATCGTTCTTCGAAAATTATGACCTGCTGATCCTCCCGACCGCCCCCGTCAGCGCGTTTTCTCATGAGATAGTGGGGCCAAGGAGCATCAACGGTAAAAAGGTCTCCCCTTATGCTTGGTTTGGATGGACCTGGCCATTCAATATTACGGGACAGCCGGCACTTTCCTTGCCGCTTGTTGCCGAAGGCGAGTTGCCTGTCGGCATCCAAATCGTCGGTCGCCCCGGCGAGGACGATTTGGTGCTATCCTTCGCGCGTCAGCTCGAGGACGCGCTCGGCCGCCCTGATATAAAGCCCAGTGCCGTTGCAAACTGAAAAAAGTTTTGTTTCCGGCTGCGATGGCCACCAGTGTCATGCCCATCGGTTGAGGGAGTGAGGCGATGCCATATGTGACGACGACAGACGGCGTGAAGCTCCACGTGGAGATTACGGGCGAAGGAACCCCTCTGTTATTCGTTCACGAATTCGCTGGGGACCAGCGCAGCTGGGAGCCTCAAGTGCGCTACTTTTCGCGGCGCTATCGGTGCATCACCTTCAACGCGCGTGGCTATCCGCCATCCGACGTTCCTCGCGAAATCGAGAAGTACTCACAAGAAAGAGCAGCCGAAGATATCCGCGACGTCCTTGACGGCCTGAACATTGACCGAGCGCATCTCGTCGGCTTGTCGATGGGCGGCTTCGCTTCCCTGCATTTTGGGATCAGGCATCCACAGCGGGCTCGCTCGCTCGTGATCGCTGGCGTCGGCTACGGAGCTGAAAAGCATCTCGAAAGCCACTTCCGCGAAGCCACCAATCACGCCGCCAGTCAATTCGAGACGCTTGGCTCAGAAGCCTTCTCACACATCTACTGCGCCGCTGCTGCGCGTATTCCGTTCCTGGTCAAGGATCCCCGCGGATGGGAAGAGTTTCGGCGCATGTTCGCCGAGCACGATGCACAAGGCTCTGCGCTGACCATGCGGGGCGTCCAGGGACGCCGGCCGTCGATCTATGATCTTGAAGACTCATTGCGTCGCATGGAAGTCCCGGTCCTGATCATCTCGGGTGACGAGGATGACCATTGCCTGCAACCGGGGCTGTTCCTCAAGCGGATGATCCCGGCAAGCGGGCTCGCTGTCCTGCCCAAGACGGGGCACACGATCAATCTCGAAGAGCCGGCCATGTTCAATATGCTCGTCGCGGATTTCCTGGCGCAAGTTGAGCAGGGGCGCTGGCTGCCGCGCGATCCGCGATCCAACCCGGCCGAGATTGTGAAGACAAAATAAAGAGAAACATATGAGCGCCGGGAGAATTATCGCCACGCGCGATGGCCATATCGCGCGCCTGACGATCGATCACGTCAGGCGCCGCAATGCCATGACTTTGGAGATGTGGCGGGAGCTTGGTCGCCATTGCCGAGAAATCGCGGCGGATCGCGAAGTGCGTGTTGTCGTCCTGGCGGGCGCAGGCGAGCTAGCATTCTGTGCCGGCGCTGACATCTCGGAGTTCAAGGACAACCGATCCAGCGAAGAGGCTGTGGAGGCCTATAACCAGGCTGTGGCGGAGGCAAGTCGCGCGCTCGCAAGTCTGCCTAAACCCACGATTGCCTTGATCAAGGGCGTGTGCTTTGGTGGCGGAATGGGACTGGCCATGAGCTGTGACGTGCGACTGGCCTCGTCAACTGCCCGGTTCAGAATACCCGCTGCAAAACTTGGCCTCGGCTACCCTTTCGAAAGCCTGGCTCTCCTGGTTCAAAAGCTTGGTCCAGGGACAGTAGCAGACATTCTTTATAGCGCGCGGGTGGTAACGGCTGAGGAAGCGCAACGATTGCATATCACGCAAATCACATGGCCAGAAGCCGAATTTGACCAATCGGCCAATAATTACGTCCAGCAGATTGCCGCGAATGCTCCTCTCACTCTTGCGGCGGTAAAAGCAGCGCTGGTTGAGCTTTCGAAAGCTCATGGGGCAGTAGGTTCGCCTGTGGTCGAGGAAATGGTCAAAGCGTGCTTTAGCAGCGCCGATTACCAGGAGGGACAAAATGCGTTCAGGGAAAAACGCGAGCCCCGATTTCGAGGCAACTGAGCAGCCTTGATTTGCTCACTTGTCGATTAATTCGCGTTGACCAAAGCGATCTGAATTTTCCCGGAGCTCTTGTGCGTGCTACCTGAATAGGAGAACCCAATGGATCTCGGTCTTGCAGGAAAACTAGCGCTCGTTACCGGAGCAAGTAAAGGAATCGGGCGCGCTGTTGCCGAGGTTCTAGCAGAGGAAGGTTGCAACGTTACTCTCGTCGCTCGCGAAAAGACGCAGCTCGAGGAGGTTGCCGCAGCGATCCAGGCGCGACACAATGTTTCTATAGCGATCGAGGTCGCGGACCTTTCCGTGTCGGAAGACCAAAGGCGCGTGGCTCAAAACTGGAGTAGCGCCGATATCTTGATCAACAACGCCGGTTCCATCCCACCCGGGGAAATTGATGAGGTTTCCGAAGAGGAGTGGCGCCGCGCGTGGGATCTCAAAGTCTTCGGCTATATCAACATGACACGGAGCTTTTACACCGCTATGAAGGCCCGCGGCTCCGGCGTTATTGTCAACGTCATCGGAAACGCCGGCGAGAAAATGCGGGCTGGCTACATCCTTGGCTCAAGCGGTAATAGCGCGTTGATGAGCATGACCAGGGCGCTCGGCGCGCGCTCGCCGGATTACGGCGTGCGCGTCGTCGGCGTAAACCCTGGTCTAACCGCAACGGATCGCGCCGTGACTATGCTGAAAGCTCGGAGCCAAAACGCTTACGGCACACCTGACCGTTGGCAAGAGTTCATCGAAAAACTGGACTTGCCGTTCGGACGCATGGCCGAGCCTCGTGAGGTGGCAAACGTCGTCGTCTTCGCCGCCTCGCCGCGTGCTTCCTATGTCTCGGGTACGGTGATTACGGTCGATGGCGGTGCTGTGAACCGGAACGCTTGAGCGGACCGGGCGCTGAGCTGGTCGGAGCGGAGGGATTCGAACCCCCGACCCCCTGCTCCCAAAGCAGGTGCGCTACCAGACTGCGCTACGCTCCGACACGAAGATGAGCTGTTGAGTTCTGGGCTGTTCCGGAACCAAGGTCAAGACCCAAGGTCGGAAATACGCAAGGCGCCACCCCTCACAACAAGAGATCAGGTGGTAGCCTCAGCACAGGCGTACCGGGCACTCGCAGCAGGCAACAGGCGACCGCTGTACCCTCAATCCCCGAAGATCATGCTGCGCCTGCCGAGGTTGCGGAAGATTTGTTTGAACAACCCTTCCTCGTAATCCGTGGCGGTTGGCGTCGTACGGCTGATGAAGTCAAAAACCTTGCCGTCCTGGAGCCCATACTCGGCCACGCGTTCGACCGTGCCGGAACGCGTGAAGTAGATGGCTACGATCCGCCGGTCCACCTCCTCGGGAGGCAAGAAAGCGACCTGCTTCGTCGTGCTGGAGATGTAATAGAATGCGTCGCCCGTTCCAACGGAGCTCGTGGTCGTGGGCGTGCCCAGGATCATCCGCACCTGCTCCTGGGTCATCCCAGGTTGTATCTGCTGCAGGTCGGATGGCTGGAAGTGGTGACCGTGCTTGGTGACGACCGCGCCCGCGCTGCAAGCTGCAATGAGCCCTGCAAGCGCCAAAGCGCCCATGACACGCGAGGCGCGACGTGCCGCCTCATGCATCCACCCTGGTATCAGGGTAACCGTTCGGCCATGTTTGCGAGTCGTCATCCCCCGACGCCGCCAGTTCGTGTTGTGGGAATCACTTTGTGATTCCGCCTGCCCCCGATTATCCGGTGGAACAGCGCGTTGCAACTTGGACCGGCGAGTTATGCAACGCGGCTATTACCGCACTCACGGACGAGACCCCTCATGCTCACTTGGTTCAGAGCACGCAAGCGGTCACAGCGCACGGCAGCAGAGCTTTATGGCTCGATCGTGACCGCCGCGCGCCGTGAGGCGTTCTATCTCAAATACGGTGTGCCTGATACGCCGGACGGCCGCTTCGCCATGGTCGTCGCGCATACCTATCTCGTCCTCGAGCGGCTCCGGCAGGAGGGAGAAGCAGCAAAGGAGCTCAGCCGCGCCGTGGTCGAGGCCTTCGTCAGCGATATGGATGACTGCATGCGCGAGATGGGCGTTGGCGACCTGACGGTGCCGCGGAAGGTGAAAAAGGCTACTGGCGCACTATATGATTGCACTATCGCATTCAGGAAGGCCGCCGCAGAGGGACATAGCGCCCTGGCCAACGCCGTGCGCAGCAACCTTCTCCCGTTCGAGGCACCTACGGTGGCAGACTGTATTGCAACGTACATGCTGAGGGCGGCGGCGGAGCTAGAGATGCATCCTGGCAGCGAGCTATTGGCGGGCCGTGTCACATTTGCCAGGATATGATATGAGTTGCTGCGCCAAAGCGAGATTGAAATGGCAGCAGAATTCGGGTGGTCCCACAAAATCAGTGAGGTTCCCGCGATCGGGCTCTCGGCGGAGCGTCATGCGACGCCTGCGCTCCGGGCTGAGATCGCGGCCATGCTCGACCTCATCGCGTGCGAGCGCCTCGACGTGCGCTACGAAATCACACCGCTTTCGCGGGGGCGCTACTTGCTGGAAGGCACGCTCGTCGCCGATGTCACCCAGAGTTGCGTTGTGACCCTCGAGCCGGTGGAGACACACCTGGTCGAGCCGTTCGAGGTCGAATTCCACCCCGGCCTGCCCGAGACGGAGGCTGTGGTTGAGTTCGACGCTCTCGAAACGCGTGAGGTCGAGCCGCTGGAGGACGACACAATTCCCGTTGGACGCATCGTGTACGAGCACTTGGCATCGGCCTTGCCGGCGTATCCTCGCAAGGAGGGAGCCGTCTTCGAGCAACCACCCGAGCCGGAAGCGACCCGGCCCGTCACTAGCCCGTTCGCCATCCTCGAGCAGCTGAAGAAGCCCAAGTCTCAAAAGTGACTTCTTAACCCCGCTTCGGGAGCGGGCGTCGAGGCGGTGTGACGCGCTTCCAGCAGCTCGGAACAATGGTTTAGAAGCTGTTAAGAATTCCATTGTCTGCGTCCGCCAAACGAGTATGTTCCCTGCGTTTCGCAGGCGAGCGCATGCAAAGCTGACGCAGGCGTCTTTCGCCTCCTCCATAAGGAATTGCTTACCCAGGCCAGTAGATGCCCGCTCAGCGGATCATAGCGCTCGACGCCATGGGCGGTGATCATGGACCAGAGGTGGTGCTTCCAGGCGCCGACCTCGCGCTGGTCCGCCATCCCCAACTCGAGGTCTTGCTCTTTGGCGATCAGGCTCAGATCGCGCCGATCCTGGCGCGATACCCCAGGCTGGCAGCAAGGTCGAAGATTATCCATACGGACATCGTTGTCCGGTCGGATGACAAGCCGAGCCAGGCGCTTCGGCGCGGCCGCGGCTCCAGCATGTGGCTCGCGCTGGAAGCGGTGCAGAAAGGCGAAGCCGACATCGCCGTGTCCGCGGGCAACACCGGCGCGCTGATGGCCATGGCCAAGGCGGTGCTGAAGCCAATCGCCGATATCGAGCGCCCCGCCATCGCTGCCCTGTGGCCTACCGTCAGCAGCGAGTGCATCGTGCTGGACGTCGGCGCCAATATCGGCGCCTCCGCGCGGCAGCTTTGCGAATACGCGCTGATGGGCGCCGCCATGTCCCGGGCCCTTTACCACATCGAGAAGCCGACCGTAGGGCTGCTCAACGTCGGCGTCGAGGAGATCAAGGGAGCCGACGAGGTTCGCCAGGCTCATGCCTGGCTCAAGGAGATCCAAGGGCTCCCGATCGAATACCGCGGCTTCGTCGAAGGCGACCAGATCGGGCAAGGCGTGGTCGACGTGGTTGTGGTGGAGGGCTTTGCCGGCAACATCGCCTTGAAAACAGCGGAAGGCACGGCGCGGCAGATTGCCCAATACATCAAGGCCGCTATGAGCCGGTCGCTCATGTCGCGGATCGGTGCCTTCCTCGCCCGAGGCGGATTCGCCACGCTCAAGGAGAAGATGGATCCGCGGCGAGCCAACGGCGGCACGTTCCTGGGACTCAATGGGATTGCGATCAAGAGCCACGGCGGCGCGGACGCCGTGGGCTTTGCCAGCGCCATCGATCTCGGCTACGACATGGCGGAAAGCGGGCTCCTACCCCGGCTGACCGCAGATTTGATCTCGTTCCACGGCAAGCTCAACGCGGTAGTCGAGAAGCAGCGCTCCAGTGACGACAAGAGCAGTATCCTCATGAAAGAAGCCGCGGCCAGGGCCAAGACGACAGGCCCACAAAGCGAAAGGTAGGGGGGCGATTTGGCTGTCATCCGATCCGTTATCCGCGGCGTCGGCGCCTATCTGCCGAAACGCGTGCTGACCAACACCGATTTGTCCAAGATCGTCGACACGAGCGACGAGTGGATTCGCGAGCGCACCGGCATCAGGGCTCGCCACATTGCGGCCGACGGCGAGCTGACATCCGACCTCGGCATCGCCGCATCGCGGCAGGCTTTGGTCCGCGCCGGCATCGATCCCGTCGACATCGACCTCGTCATCTGCGCCACCGCCACCCCCGACCGCACGTTTCCTGCGACGGCCGTCCGCATTCAGGCAGAGCTGGGCATCACGAAGGGCGCCGCCTTCGACATCCAGGCCGTCTGCTCCGGTTTCGTCTTTGCCCTGGCGACGGCCGACAACTTCTTGAAGGTCGGGCAGTTCAAGCGGGCACTCGTGGTCGGCGCCGAGACCTTCTCGCGCATCCTCGACTGGTCCGATCGCAGCACTTGCGTGCTCTTCGGTGACGGCGCGGGCGCCGTCGTTCTCGAGGCAGAGCCCCAACGCGGCACCCGCGAGGATCGGGGTATCCTGGCAAGCCTGCTCAGGTCGGACGGACGATACGAGGACCTGCTCTATGTCGACGGAGGGCCAGGCTCGACGCGCACCACAGGCTACGTCCGCATGAATGGCCGCGAGGTCTTCCGCCACGCAGTGCAGAAGATCTCCGGTGTCATCGAGGAAACGCTCCTCATGACCGGATACGCGGCCGACGAGATCGACCTGTTCATCCCCCATCAGGCCAACGTGCGCATTCTCGACGGGATCGCCAAGAAGCTTGGCGTCTCGCCGGAGAAGATCATCGTCACCCTCGCCCAGCAAGGAAACACGTCGGCCGCCTCCATCCCGCTGGCCCTCAACTACGCTTTCGAGCAGCACCGGCTCAAAGAAGGCAGTTTGATCCTCATGGAGGCTATGGGAGGCGGGTTCACGTGGGGAGCCGTCCTCGCCCGGTGGTAGGCTTCCACCGGAACCGTCACCGTGGAAAATATTCTGCACACATCCTATTCATCTGGCGCTTGCCGTGACCATTTTGCACACCGGCCCAAAATTTTCTGAGAAATCAGCTGCTTGCATAAGATCAGGATTGACCGTACCGAGGGGGAGGGCTAGCATTCGTTAAAAGGGAGTAAAATTCCTGGGGAGGATGTTATGGGCGGTAAGACGCTGACCCGCGCGGATCTCGCTGAGGCGGTGGTGCAGAAGGTTGGTCTCCCACGGAACGAGTCGCAGGAGCTGGTGGAGCTTGTGCTGAGTGAAATTGCGTCGAGCCTCGCCCGAGGGGACTCGGTGAAGCTGTCGTCTTTCGGCTCCTTCGGCATCCGTCAAAAGGGTCAGCGCATCGGGCGGAATCCCAAGACCGGGCAGGAAGTGCCGATCACGCCGCGCAAAGTGCTGGTGTTCCGGCCCAGCAACATCATGAAAGAACGTATCAACGCCGGACAGCTTCGCCGCCGCAAGGCCGCCGAGTAGCTTCGGTGCCGAACATCCGTCCTTTTGTGCGCAGCATCGAATGGCTATGACCGTAAGCAAGTCCGCCGAGGCGTTCCGGACAATCAGCGAGGTTGCGGAAGAGCTGGACGTTCCCAAGCACGTCCTTCGGTTCTGGGAGCAGAAGTTTCCGCAGATCAAGCCGATGAAGCGCGGCGGTGGCCGGCGCTATTATCGGCCGGAGGATCTGGACCTGCTGCGGGGCATCCGCCACCTGTTGCACCTCGAAGGGTATACGATCCGAGGTGTTCAAAAGATCTTGCGGACGCAGGGCGTCGACGAGGTCAAGCGCTGCTGGATGCAGGCCGAGCAGGCGGGTGGTGAGACGGTAGGTATCCGGTCGAAAGGCAGGGGGAAGGCTAAGCCTGGCCGCAAATCGGCAAGCCAGGCCGCGACGAAGCAGGCTGCGGCGCCGAGCAAGTTGCCCGACGACGTCGTGCGGAGCCTTCAAACGGCCTTGAGCGAGCTCGAGGCCTGCCGCCGTCTGCTATCGACACCTCTCGGCGACCAAAGCGCGTGGGCACGAAGCGCAGAGCAATGACTGGTCCCCCACCGGGGGTCGAGCTCTGGCTCGTCGATGTGCGTCGTGTGGGGCCTGCCCTGGCTGTGTTGGAGGCAGCAGCGCCGCGGCTGTCGGACGACGAGCGCCAGCGGGCGCGGCAGCTTTCGGCGTCGGGCGAGGATTGGCGTCTGATCCGCGTGGCCCTACGTCTGTTGCTCGAGCGGTTCGTCGGGCCGAAGCTTCGCGGCTTGCCGTTCAGCTATTCGTCTCGCGGAAAGCCGGCTCTGCCGTGGAACGCCGGGATCGAATTCAGCTTGGCCCATAGTGGCAGATTTGGCCTTATCGCCATCGCGCCCGCCGACGTTGGCGTCGACATCGAGCAAGACCGAACGTTCGTTTCTCACCGAACCGGCAGAAGGCCATGC
>QGVC01000297.1 GCA_003242645.1 Pseudomonadota bacterium | reverse complement strand
TTTTAAAGAGACATATATTCACCACACCCATCCGGCCCCTTCCATGCCAAGCACGGACGTCATCACTATCAACGCCGGGACCAGGACAACAACGAATACCGCACTGCCTATCACGTGCAAGGTGAGCTCGCCTTTTGCGAACTGCAAATAATGCTGGAATGCTGCAGCCGACATGACTCCATTTCCCAATGCATAGAGCGTCAACACCGGGGCAGCTTGCTCTGCAAGATCTATGTCCCCCGTCCACGCCCACAAGACTGGCTTCGCAAAGAGAGCCAGGATCAAGGCGGGCGGCACGGTGAGGGTCATTACCAGCTGCGTTGAACCACGATACAGCTTCAGCATCCGCGCTTCGTCGTTCGCCGCCTGCATGCGAGTCATCCGCGGAACTATGGCGGAGCTGATCGGACTACTCACCATCATGACGCCACTCGCCACGAGAACGGCGAGCGTGAAAGCGCCATAGTCTGCCAGCGGCAGCAGCCTGGACATCAGCAGCTTGTCGGTCTGGGTCATTATCACCCAGACGGAGCTCGTGAATGCAATGCTGATCGAGAAACTGAGAACCCCTTTCAGCGGCCTCAGCTCCCAGCGGATCTTTTGACCTGAAGCCCGGACAGGCAATGTTCCATAGAGCCGAAAAGCGAGTACCGCCAGCTCTAGGATCGCCACGCCGAGCTGATATGCGAAAAAGCATACTGGCGACGTACTGACGAACACGAACAGCGCAATGACAGCGACAAAGCGCAGAGTGGCAATTACGCTATTCCACCCGCTGAGCCAGACGAGCTGCTCGAGGCCCGAAAGTGCGCTCCGGTAGAGCCCGGAGATCCAGCGCAGCGCTATGACGACCGCCATCAGCATAAGGGATGCTCTCACGTCCTGGAGCGGGAGAGACTCCACGTTCAGCCACCGAGTCGCAATCGACCCGGCTCCGGCAACGATGCAGAGGGCGGCGGCAACCGCGACGCCGACGAACACTCCTTCCATGGCTCGAAGAAGGCGGCGGAGATCCAGGATGTCCAGTGCTCCGCCGCGGTACCGCGCCATCTGCCGCGCCAGCGTCGGTGAGAGGCCCACGTCCAATAGCTGAAACCAGGCTTGGAACATCGCAAAGAAACCGACCAGCCCGTATCCCTCATGCCCCATGTACCGCAGATACAGCGGCAGCATGACGATGCCAATCAGGCTGACGTAAGCCTGGCTCGCGTAGGTAGACAGAATGTTCGCCTTAAGAGACGTCTGTGTCATGCGGAGGCCGGGATCTTCGACGTACGGCGTTGGGCGCGCGTGAATCCGGAGAAAGTCTTCGATGGGCGGCAGAACCAAGACGTTACCTGCACCTGATACGCCCCGCGAACATGGATCGCTTGCGCCGAACCAGGAAACTCCCAGCAGAAGCTGCATCGTACGCACGACCTAGCGAGATCGTGCGGCGATGTAGTCCGTTATCTCATCGACCGTCGACATCGGCAGCTCCGGGTAAATGGGCAGGCAGAGAATTTCCTGCGATACGCGAGTTGCCACGGGCAGATTGTCCGGGTGCGCGGAAGGCAGCCCCCGATACATGGGGAATTGCGAAATCAGCGGGAAAAAGTACCTGCGTGGATGAACATCTCTCTCCTTGAGCTCCCGGTAAAGATCATCGCGAGTGATTGGATACTCCGGTCCGACAAGGATCGGGAAGTATGCGAAGTTTGCGCGCACGTTGTCCGGGTACTGCAAACACCGTATCCCTTTGACATCCTTCAGCCGCTCGCGGTAAGCCGCGTCTATCTCTCTTCTGCGCTCGATCGCCTCATCAACGTGACGGAGCTGCAGCAAGCCCAGCGCCGCGTTGAACTCGCTCATCTTGCCATTGATCCCCGGGGCGACAACGACAGTCTCTCCCGCGAAGCCAAAGTTCTTCAGATAATCAATGCGTTGCTTCGTTTTCTCATCGGCGCAGACGATCGCTCCACCCTCGAAAGTGTTGAAGACCTTGGTTGCGTGGAAACTCAGAATCGACATGTCGCCATGTTCGAGAATACTGCCGCAGTCGGTGCGAACACCAAATGCGTGCGCGGCGTCGTAGATCACTCTGAGGTTGTAAATATCCGCGATTCTCTGAATGCCCTCCAGGTCGCATGGCCGTCCGTAGCAATGAACGGGCATGATGGCCGTCGTCTGCGGTGTGATCGCCGCTTCGATGCGGTTGGGATCAAGATTAAGACTTTCGGGATCTATATCGACGAATACCGGCTTGATCCCGTTCCACAACAGCGCATGCGAGGTGGCTACGAAGGAATACGGAGTCGTGATGACCTCGCCAGTAATCCGCAACGCCTGCAGCGCCGTCACCAGGGCCAGAGTGCCATTTGCCAGCAGAGCGATATGCTTTACCCCGAGGTAGTCCCGAAGAGCTTCTTCGAACTGCTGATGGAACGGGCCACCGTTCGTCAGGATCCGGTTTCGCCAGATCTCTTCCAGGTAAGGCAGGAAGTCCTCGAGCGGCGGCAGAAAAGGTCGAGTCACATATATTGGCGGCCGGTTCATGGGAGTTCCTTAGATTGTGTGCTCCAGTCGGTTGTCTCTTTCGCCAGTAACGCCCTTCCGTTCCGGGCGGCTTCGTGACGCACGAGCTCAGGCACGGCCAGCTACTTTCTTGGCCCCAATGCGCCTGCCAGCAGTACCCCCGCACTGCCCAAGGCAAGGCCCAGGAGAAATCCGGACGCGACAAGTAACCGCCTGCGGGGCTTGACTCTCTCGTCCTTGTCGGGCGGAGAGGCTTTGTCCACAAAGCGAAATGCATACTCCTGCGTAACGGTCGCGAGCATTCGCTGCTTGATCTGCGCCTCAATCAATCTGCTGATCGCTTCCCGGATACTGACCTCGGACGTCTTGTTGAACTCGTCCTGCAGATACTTGATAGACGCGCTGGACTGCTTGATCGCTCGCTTCCGCATTTCGGCGTTGATCCGCTGCACCAGCTCATTCGCCCACTCCGCCGCCTGCTCGCGATCTTTCCACTGAATCTGCAGCGTCACCAGCCCAGTCTTCCGATCCTGCGTCACGGACATGACCTTCCTGGAGAAATAACGGAAGGCCTTGCGCGGGGTAGGCCTGTTGCGCTCCGGAACCGCCCAGGTCTTCCTTGCGGAATCCCATTGATCCGCGAACAGCAAGGGCATCAGGCCATTATCGAGAATGAAACTCTCGATGAACTGCTGTGAGCGCAATACTGCAAGGGATTCTTCGGTCGTCGTCGCTGCCGATCCCAGGTTGATACCGGCCAACGACATCAGCCCGCTCAGCTGCCCGAATGCGCCACCAAGTTCGCCTACCCCGATACCGCGATCCGCGCCTGCCGGCATCAGGACGGCCGTCGCCCGATAGACGGGCGTGGTCAGGAATGCAATCGCCGAAAATGCCGCCGTGCAGACTATTACACTCGCAAGGATCCAAAAGCGCCCGCGCCAGAGCTCGCCCATCACGGCCCGTACATCCACGGGTCTATCGTCGGAGACAGCGGAACTACTCATCTCGGAACTCCGTGAATCAAGACGGCCCTGCCAACGTGACATGCGGTTTTCACACAATCTTCCTGCAGCACTCGGAGGTTTCCGTGCTGTTCACCCGGTCGCCACATGGTCGCGAGCCGCTTTCCTGTGCCTGACTTCGAGCTCGCGAGGATTTCCTGGCCCTCGGGCCCCTGGCTTGGCGTGAACCTCAGACACCCACACAGCACGTCCACCAGGCCATACTCCATCGCCACCCAGCCGTCACGCGAGGCGAGCCCACCAGTCATCGCCCGCGACAACGGGCTCGCGTCTACCGTTTCCCGCTCATGGTCGCCACACAGGGAGTCAGCCCGGACGCACAGCATCAAGCGACGCCTTCACTTTGCCCATACTGCTGCCTGATCCACTGCCGATAGCTGCCATCCATGATGAGACGCCACCACTGCTCGTTGGCCACGTACCAGGCAAACGTCGCTCGCAAACCCTGCTCCAGCGTCACCAGAGGCTTGAATCCCAGTTCGCGCTCAATCTTCGTGCAGTCAATTGCATATCGACGATCGTGCCCGGGCCTGTCCTTCACGAACCTGATGAGGGTTTCGCACCCGATACCGCGTGCTGCCGGGCACGAAGCAAAGCGCCGCCTGAGCTCCGGGTTGCCGGCAAACTCCTCATCGGCAATTCGGCACAGTGCACGTACGAGCTCGATGTTCTGAAGCTCGCAACGACCACCTATGTTGTAGACCTGGCCAGGTTCGCCATGCTTCAGGATAAGATCGATACCACGACAGTGATCGCCCACGTAAAGCCAATCGCGGACGTTTCGTCCGTCGCCGTAAACCGGCAGAGGACGTCCGTCGAGAATGTTCACGATCATCAGCGGTATCAGCTTTTCCGGAAAGTGATACGGTCCGAAGTTGTTCGAACAGTTGCTGGTCGTCACCTCGAGGCCGAACGTGTGATGGTAGGCGCGGACGGGGTGATAAAACGCCCCCTTGCTCCCCGAGAAGGGGGATTTGGGCGCATAAGGAGG
>QGVC01000296.1 GCA_003242645.1 Pseudomonadota bacterium | reverse complement strand
TGTCTCTGCCTGAGGGGACGGAGATGGTGATGCCTGGGGACAACGTTCAGTTGTCGGTTGAGCTGATCACGCCGATAGCGATGGAGGAGCGTCAGCGTTTTGCGATCCGCGAGGGCGGCCGGACGGTAGGCGCTGGCGTGGTGACGAAGATCATCGAGTAACAGGCAAGGGCCAGAGATACGGGCGGCTGCGGCGCCGCCCACCCGGACTTCGTGTTTAGGTGGGGGCGCGCGAGAGCGCTTCCGAAAAATTCGAGGAGGCGCTCACCGCAACTGGTGAGTGAAGACCATGAACGGCCAGAACATACGTATCCGGCTCAAAGCGTTCGACCATCGCGTGCTCGATGCGTCGACGCGGGAGATCGTGAATACGGCGAAACGCACCGGCGCCGAGGTACGCGGTCCCATTCCGCTGCCGACGCGCAAGGAGCGGTTCACGGTGAACCGCTCTCCACACATCGACAAGAAGAGCCGCGAGCAGTTCGAGATGCGCACGCACAAGCGTCTGTTGGACATCGTCGATCCGACGCCGCAGACCGTTGATGCGCTGATGAAGCTCGACCTGGCCGCGGGCGTCGATGTCGAGATCAAGCTTTAGAAACATCGGGTCCTCTGCTGCCGAATTCGGCGCATGACCCTCATAGGAAGGACCGCACGAGATGCGCTCCGGATTGATCGCACAGAAGCTTGGAATGACCCGTGTTTTCACTGACACGGGCGAGCACATTCCTGTGACCGTGCTCAAGGTGGACAACTGCCAGGTGATTGCGCACCGGACGGTCGAGAAGCACGGCTACACGGCTTTGCAACTCGGCGCCGGCCGCCGCAAACCTTCGCGCGTCTCAAAGCCGGAGCGGCAGAATTTCGCGATCGCGAAGGTCGAGCCGAAGCGGAAGGTCGCGGAGTTTCGCGTGTCGCCGGAGAATATGATCGAGGTTGGTGCTGAGCTGACCGCCGATCATTTCATTCCGGGCCAGCTTGTCGACGTGACCGGCACCAGCATCGGCAAGGGCTTCCAAGGCCCGATGAAGCGCTGGAACTTCGGCGGTCTGGCTGCCTCGCACGGCGTGTCGATTTCTCACCGCAGCCATGGTTCGACCGGCCAGCGGCAGGACCCCGGTAAGGTTTTCAAAGGCAAGAAGATGGCCGGCCACATGGGCAACGAGCGTGTCACCACGCAGAACCTGCTGGTGGTCAAGACCGATCCGGAGCGTGGGCTGCTGATGGTGAAGGGGGCTGTCCCCGGTCACAAGGGGGGCTGGGTTCTCGTGCGGGACGCGGTTAAGCGGCCGTTACCGCCCGATGTGCCGAAACCGGGTGCATTCAGGAAGCCGGCCGAAGCGGCGGCCGCAAGTCAGGAGTGACCGTCATGCAGGCCAACGTAACCACGCTGGATGCAAACGCGGCGGGCACTATCGAGCTCGATGATGCGATTTTCGGGCTCGAACCGCGCCCGGACATCCTGCATCGCATGGTGCGCTACCAGCTGCTGAAGCGGATGGCGGGTACGCACCATGCCAAGGATCGCTCTGAGGTCAACGTGACCGGTAAAAAGATGTACCGGCAGAAGGGCACCGGCAGCGCCCGGCACGGCGACAAGAGCGTTCCGCTGTGGCGGGGCGGCGGCAAGGCATTTGGCCCCAAGCCGCGGAGCCACGCTATCGATCTGCCGAAAAAGGTTCGCGCTTTGGCGCTGCGTCATGCCCTTTCGGCGAAGGCTAAGTCGGGCGAGCTTATCGTGCTCGACAAGGCGGAGTCCGCTGACGGCAAGACGAAGTCGTTGCGGCAAGCCTTCGAGAAGCTGCAGCTGTCGAACGCCCTGATCGTCGATGGTGCGGAGCTGGAGCCAAAGTTCGCTCGGGCTGCGCGCAACATCCCGAATATCGACGTGCTGCCGGTCCAGGGCATCAACGTGTACGACATCCTGCGCCGTCGGAAGCTGGTGCTGACGAAGGCGGCCGTCGAGGCGCTGGAGGCGCGATTCAAATGAAGAAAACGAGAAAGATTGATCCGTATGACGTGATCATCAGCCCGGTGATTACAGAGAAGTCGACCATGGCCTCGGAGTTCAACAAGGTCGTCTTCAATGTCCGCCGGGACGCCACGAAGCCGATCATCAAGTCGGCCGTCGAGGAGCTGTTCAACGTCAAAGTGAAGTCGGTCAACACGCTCGTCCGCAAGGGCAAGCTGAAACAGTTCCGCGGCCGGCGCGCTCTCCAGAGCGATGTGAAGAAGGCCATCGTGACTCTCGAGGAAGGCCACTCGATCGACGTCACGACAGGCCTGTAAAGGAGCAGGGTTATGGCACTAAAAACATATCGCCCGACGTCGGAGGGCATGCGGCACCTGGTGCTGGTGGATCGAAGCCACCTTTGGAAGGGGCCGCCGGTCAAAGCGCTGACCGAGGGTTTGACCAAGACTGGTGGCCGCAACAACACCGGCCGCATCACCACCCGCCATATCGGCGGCGGGCATAAGCGCGCGTACCGGCTGATCGACTTCCGCCGGCGGCGGTTCAACGAGCCCGCCACTGTCGAGCGGTTGGAGTACGACCCCAACCGGTCGGCGTTCATTGCGCTTGTGAAGTACCCGGATGGTCAACTTTCGTATATCCTGGCGCCGCAGCGGCTCGCAGCCGGGGACACGGTGATTTCCGGCGAGAAGGTTGACGTGAAGCCGGGAAATGCGATGCCGCTCGCGAATATGCCCATCGGCACCATCATTCATAACGTCGAGCTGAAGCCGGGCGCCGGTGGGCAGCTTGCCAGGTCTGCGGGTTCCTACGCGCAGCTCGTTGGTCGCGACGGTGGCTGGGCGATCCTGAAGCTGAGCTCGGGAGAGACGCGGCAGGTCAGGGCCGAGTGCATGGCCACGGTCGGCGCGGTCTCGAACCCCGACCACTCGAACCAGGTCATTGGCAAGGCCGGCCGCAATCGTTGGCGCGGCGTCCGCCCGACTGTCCGTTCGATCGCCATGAACCCGGTCGACCACCCGAACGGCGGCCGCACCAACGGTGGTAAGCACTGGTCGACGCCGTGGGGCAAGCCGACCAAGGGCTTCCGTACTCGGAAGAACAAGGCGACGCAGAAGTACATCATCCGGAGCCGCCACCAGGGTAAATAAGGCGGTAGGAGGAAGACACACGTGGCACGTTCAGTTTGGAAAGGTCCGTTCGTAGATGGCTATCTGCTGAAGAAGGCAGAGAAGGCGCGCGCGTCCGGACGCAACGAGATCATCAAGATCTGGAGCCGGCGCTCGACCATTCTGCCTCAGTTCGTCGGGCTGACGTTCGGCGTCTACAACGGCCGTAAGCACATCCCGGTGTTGGTCACCGAAGATATGGTCGGACACAAGTTCGGTGAGTTTGCGCCAACACGGACGTTCACCGGGCACAGTGGCGACCGCAAGGCGCAGAGAAAGTAAGCGGCGAGGATTGAGACGATGGGCAAGCCCAAGCGTGAGCGACGCCTCTCCGACAACGAGGCGATGGCAGTTGCGAGGAACCTGCGGGTGTCGCCGCGGAAGCTGAATCTCGTCGCGCAGATGATCCGTGGCAAGAAGGTGAATGCCGCGCTGGCCGACCTTGAGTTCTCACGCAAGCGCATTGCCCAGGACGTGCGCAAGTGCGTGATGTCAGCTGTCGCCAATGCCGAGAACAATCACGGGCTCGACCCTGACGACCTGATCATCTCGGAGGCGTACGTCGGCAAGAACCTCGTCATGAAAAGGTTTCACGCCCGCGGCCGCGGTCGCAGCGCCATGGTTCGCAAGCCGTTCTCGCAGATCACCGTCATTGTCCGCGAAGTGAAGCAAGAAGCAGCGCAAGCGAAGGAGGCCTGAGAGATGGGTCAGAAAGTCAATCCAATCGGCCTCCGCCTTGGGATCAACCGGACCTGGGATAGCCGGTGGTTCGCTGATGGCGCCGAGTACGGCAAGTTGCTGCATGAGGATCGCGCCATCCGCGAGTACATCATGAAGCATCAGCGTCAGGCCGGCATTTCCAAGGTCGTGATCGAGCGGCCGCACAAGAAGTGCCGGGTGACGATCCACACGGCGCGCCCCGGTGTGCTGATCGGCAAGAAGGGCGCCGACATCGAGAAGATGCGCGCCGACCTGTCGAAGCTGACGTCGTCCGAGGTGCACCTCAACATCGTCGAGGTGCGCAAGCCCGAGGTCGACGCGACGCTGGTGGCCGAGGGCATTGCTCAGCAGCTCGAGCGCCGCGTGGCTTTCCGCCGGGCTATGAAGCGCGCCGTGCAGTCGGCGTTGCGCCTCGGTGCCCAGGGGATTCGCATCAACGTGGCGGGCCGTCTCGGCGGCGCGGAGATCGCGCGGACGGAGTGGTATCGCGAAGGCCGTGTGCCCCTGCATACGCTCCGCGCGGACGTGGACTTCGGATACGGCCTGGCGAAGACGGCTTATGGCGTCATCGGGGTGAAGGTTTGGATCTACAAGGGCGAGATCATGGAGCACGATCCGATGGCCTCGGAGCGGCGTGCCCTTGATCTGCAAGAAGGCGGTACCGGTCGCCGGCGTGAGGCCGAGCGC
>QGVC01000295.1 GCA_003242645.1 Pseudomonadota bacterium | reverse complement strand
TTCTCCGGAGGCGATCCGCGGCAGATAGCGTTGCTTCTGCTCTTCGGTTCCGCTGCCGAGGATCAGCTCGCTCGCGATTTCTGACCGCGTCCCGAGGGAGCCCACGCCGATGTATCCGCGCGAAAGCTCTTCGGAGACAACGCACATGGCCTCCTTGCCAAGGCCGAGGCCGCCGTATTCCTCGGGCAGCGTGATGCCGAACACGCCGAGCTCGCTGAGCTTGGCGATGACCTCCATCGGGATGTAGGCATTGGCGAGGTGCCACGAATGGGCATGCGGCGCGACTTCAGCTTCGCTGAAGCGGCGCATCTGCTTTTGGATTGCGGCGTGGGTCTCGTCCAGGCCGGCGTTGCCGACAAGGTCCCCTGGCGGCAGCTCCGCGATGAGCTCGGCAAGGCGGCGCTTCACCCGTTCGCTCGTGCCGTCGGCGACGAAGCCGGCGGTGCTTTCCATATAGCGCCGAATATCGGCGGCTCCGACGCCCATGTCTCCGAGCCGGGCAATTTCTCCCTGGCTCATGGGAATGCCACCAGCAATCTGAGCCGCGTATTCCGCAATGCCCAGCTTGAGCAGCAACTGCTCGACCTCGCCGAATAACCCCGCTTCGCTCAACCGCTCAGCCCACCCTCTGAGCTGACGCATGGCCTCTACGTAGGTGGCCAACCAGGAAAGTCCGTGGGCTGCGTGTTGGCAGCGGTCGAGATCGCCGGCGTCTTCGACCATCTTCCGCACGGCCGCCTTCGCGGATTGCAGGATTTGCTCTGCCGCGCGGATTGTTGCGTCGGTGTCGGACAGAGCTGGCGTGGAAACAGGAATTGTCGAAATCGGCTGCAGTGAATCGCTCATCAAATCACACCCTACTCAGCGGCGACCTCGAGACGTTTGGACGGGCATGGCCGCCGAAGCGTATGCTGCATCGCACAATAGAACGCAATAGCTCTGGCGCGTTCCGATTACGAACTTGGGCACCGTGTGGCAGGTTCGGCAGGCTGGTCAGCGCTTTTTGGGATCGGTGGCCTGGTGATCGGTCGTTTGCTTGGTATCTCGCCGGATGATCTCGACCGTGGCTTCCTCGATCTCGCCCCGAGCCAACATCTCGAGTCCGGCAGCCGCTTCCCGAAGCCGCTGAAGCTGTTTCAGCTTGGATGAGGCAAGCCGTCCTTCCCGCGAGGTAGCTGGCGGCTTGTGCCGATCATTCCTTCCCTCTTCGGCTGGTTGCGGCGTTTCGGGTGAGCGCGACTCCCGTTTCGTGTCGGTGGCCGCTTGCGCATCGGTACTAGGCGAGGCGCGGACCTGCTTCAGGGCCTCCATCAGTGAGCTGCGCTTTTGCGGCGGCACGGGCTGCCCAGGTGCCGTCGCGTCTTGCTCTGGCCTGCTCCGAGCCTTCACGCGCACCTTCGTCCGGAACGCGCCCGTAGGTTCTTTCGCCAATGGATCCCTCCAGCGCAAGCAACTGTAATCTATTGTGATTTGGTCACAGCCCCAACGCCTAATGCAAGCGGCGACGTCTGTGATCGTAACCGCTTGCAGCTTGCTGATTTGCGAAGACAGCGGATTTTTCAGCCGAATCGCGCGCGGGAGGCTTCCAGCACATCCTCGAACGTGCGCAGGCCGGTGACCGGCGCGTTCACCAGAACAGCCATGTTTCCGGGCTTGTGCTCGTTGCGCATCATTCGAACGTGCGCTTTCGGGATCTGGTCCCAGGAGAACACTTCCGACATGCACGGATCGATCCGGCGCTCGATCACCAGCCGATTGGCCTGGGACGCCTGGAGCAAGTTGGCGAAATGTGAGCCCTGGACGCGCTTCTGGTGCATCCAGAGATAGCGAGCGTCCATTGTCAGATTGTACCCGGTGGTGCCGGCGCAGATGACGACCATGCCGCCCCGCTTCACGACGAACAGAGACACCGGGAAGGTCGCTTCACCGGGGTGTTCGAAAACGAAGTCGACGTTGTTCCCCTTGCCAGTGATGTCCCAGATCGCTTTGCCGAAGGCGCGCACCTCTTTCATCCAAGCCTCGTACTCCGGCGTGCCAACTCTCGGCATCGGGCCCCAGCAATTGAACTTTTTGCGATTGATGACGCCCTTGGCGCCAAGCTGCATGACGAAATCGATCTTCTCGTCGTCCGAGACGACGCCGATGGCATTGGCGCCCGCGGTCGCACACAGCTGAACGGCCATGGAGCCCAGTCCGCCTGAGGCACCCCACACCAGCACGTTGTCTCCCGGGCGGAGGATGTGCGGACGGTGGCCGAACAGCATGCGGTAAGCGGTGGCTAGCGTCAGCACATAGCAGGCGCTTTCCTCCCAGGTGAGGTGCTTTGGCCGCTCCATCAGCTGGCGGTCTTGAACGCGGCAGAACTGAGCGAACGAGCCGTCGGGCGTCTCGTAGCCCCAGATGCGCTGGGAAGGCGAGAACATCGGATCGCCGCCATTGCACTGCTCGTCGTCGCCATCGTCCTGATTGCAGTGCACGACGACCTCGTCACCGACCTTCCACCGCTTCACCTTCGATCCGACCGCCCAAACGATGCCCGCGGCATCGGAGCCGGCGATGTGGTACGGGTGCTTGTGGACGTCGAGTGTGGAAATAGGCTTTCCGAGAGCTGCCCAGACCCCGTTGTAGTTCACGCCTGCCGCCATCACGAGCACCAGCACGTCGTGGCTGTCGAGCTCCCAGGTAGGTACAACCTCGACCTGCATGGCCTTATCGGGCTCGCCATGCCGCTCCTTCCGGATGGTCCAGGCGTACATGTACTTCGGCACGTGGCCGAGCGGCGGGATCTCGCCGATCTCGTAAAGATCTTTCACCGGTACTGTCGCGGACGCAGCGAAAACTTCCTCTCCCATTGTTGTGCTGGTCGTGGTCGCATCTGTTCTTGACATGGCCCTTCCCAAAGCGTGTCGCCGGAAACGGTTCCGGGCGGCCGATTATTGCACCGCAACACGGTGGGGCAAGCTCATCTTTTGTATCCCCTGAAAAAAGGGGGGAATTGCAGGGCTGTCGGTTTCCGATCAACGCTTTGGGGCCAGATCCGGATGAGGGAGGGATAATCGGATATCCCCCGCTGGATTAGGACGGCGCGCCTTAGCGCCGCCGTAGCTTCCTAAGGGCTTGCCGGAGCACCGGCGGACCCCTATCGGTTCTGCGCGCGTGGAGCAGAAGGAGCAGCGTCGAATGGGACGGCTCGATAATCGCATTGCCCTGGTGACGGGTGGGGGGGCAGGGATCGGCCTCGCCATCGCACGGCGTTTCGCGGCCGAGGGTGCTTTCGTTTACGTCGCTGACATCGATGGCGCCTCGGCCGAGCGCGTGGTAGCTGCGATCACCGAAGGGGGCGGGGCCGCGGCGGCGGTAACCGCTGACGTGTCGCGCGGGCAGGATGTGACAGCGATGTTCCGTATGGTCGAGCAGAGGCATGGCCGGCTCGACGTGCTCGTAAACAACGCCGGCCTCAACGTCCGCGGAGATTTTCGCCACATCTCCGAGGCTGACTGGGTTCGCGTTCGGGAAGTGAATCTCGATGGCGTCGTGCGGGTCGCGCGCGAGGGGTTCAACCTTCTGCGAGTCTCGGGCAACAGCTCGCTGATCAACCTTTCATCCATCATGGCGAGCCGTGGCTTGCGCCAGCTGGCGAGCTACTCGGCCACCAAGGGCGCCGTTTCCGCCCTGACGCGCGCGCTCGCGGTCGAGTTCGCTCCGTTCGGCATTCGCGTGAACGCGCTTGCTCCCGGCTTCATCGAGACGGCATTGACGGAGCGCGTGCTCCGCAATCCGGTGATCAACAAGGCGCTTCTCGATCGCACCCCGCTCAGGCGGTTCGGCACGGCGGATGACGTCGCGAACGCCGCATTGTTCTTCGCTTCCGATGAGAGCGCCTTCATCACAGGCGCCGAGCTGGCGATTGACGGCGGCATGTCGGCGAGTTTGTGAGCCGCCCGACAACTTCAGGTCACATTGTGCTGGTGTTCCGAAAGCAGACGCAAACTGCGGGCTGCCAATGCCCATCAATTCAGGAGTTTGAAAGCCAATGGCTTGCCTCCTGCGCAGGCACCGGTTGCGCTGCTCAGCGCAAGCGCTCGGCCTGATCGTCCTCTTTCTCCTTTTTCTGTCGCCGCAGGTTCAGGCTGACACGTGGGAGTTCGACAAGCAGAACTCATCGATCCGGTTCACCTGGGATCACCTTGGCCTGTCGCGCCAATCGGGCAGGTTTCTGGATTTCGACGGCCGGCTCCACTTCTCACCGACCGACCCGGAAGGCGGGTCCGTCGATGTGGTCATCAAAGCGGCAAGTCTCTGGACGGGTGTCAGGGAGTACGACGAGAACCTGAAGAGCGACAGCTTCTTCAACGTCGATCGCTACCCGATCATCACGTTTCGCAGCACCTGGGTTCGGCGCACAGGCGAACGAACAGGGGAGGTGGATGGTGAGCTCACCATCATGGGGATCTCCCGGCCGGTCACCCTGAAGGTGATCTGGAACTACACCGGCGAGCATCCATTCGCCAACGTGAATCCGACCTACAAGGGCAAATGGGTCTCGGGCTTTTCCG
>QGVC01000294.1 GCA_003242645.1 Pseudomonadota bacterium | reverse complement strand
TCGTAATCACATTTGCCGACGGCGCTCGGGGTGCCGTCGACGTGACCACTCGTGATCTGGGCCGCGTGTCCAAAGTCGCTGTGATTTGGCAAGCCCCCGTCAACCTCGATCTTCACGCTTTCGAATACGCAGCCTCTTTCGGAGAACCGGGGCACGTCTGGGCCGCATCGCCTTCCTCGCCGAATGATGCGTGGGAGAAGACGCTGGCCACCGGCCGCGGGCACGGGTTCATCACCGCTGCCGATGGGAATGCCGAGGGCGACAAAATCGAGGTCTACACCCTCTGGCATCACGAGGAGCAGACCTCGGGTGCCATCGAGATGGCGGTCGACTTCGAGTCCCGCGGCGATACGCCAAGCGGCGACATGTGCGGAAACGGACCGCTGTCCCAAGTGGCATTCGAGGTCGTGATGCTGTCACGCCATGGGGAGGTGACACGGCAGCAGGCGATGATGCTGCCCATGGAATGCGGCGTCACCCTAACGCAGTCGGCGCGATACAACAAGTCGGTCATCCCCGTATTACGGATCCGGCGATGACCGCGCATCGGGGGGACAAAGCCCAATGAAGGCAATCAGTGTGGCGGGAGCATTTCGCACCGTTGGTTTGGCGCTGATGCTCGCAGCGATCGCGAGCGCCGGGGCCGAGGCAACCGAGGTGACGCTTCGCCTGAAAGGCGGCGGGTTTCAGCTCAGCGGCGAGCTCAAGGAGTACGATACGAACAAGTACGTGATTGAGAACAAGAGCTTCGGCACGATGACGCTCGATGCGTCGAGGTTCGATTGCATCGGGCAAGGTTGCCCCCGTGCTCCATTTGCCGCTCCTGCCTCTCTCAGTCTCCCCCGCGGGGTGTCACGAACGATCCGGATCCACGGCTCTGACGTGATCGGCGCCGAGCTGATGCCCCTTCTCGTTCAGGGCTATGCCAACAGCATTGGCGCCAAAGCCGTCAAAGCAGTGGGGGCTAATCCCCTCGAAATGCAGATCAGGCTGACCGATGCGAATGACCGCGAGATAACCCTGGTGGAACTGCACCGGTACGGCACGGATCAAGCGTTCCAAGGTTTGGCCAACGGCTCCGTGGAAATTGTCATGGCAGACCGGCCGATCACGGAGGAGGAGCTCGCCATGCTGGCAAGAGCCGGTCTGAGCGATATGCGCTCCCCCGCGCATGAGCATGTCATAGCATTGGACGGCCTCGTTGTCGTCGTTTCCGAGGACAATCCGGCAGTATCGCTTTCTATTGAGAATGTCGCCCGTATATTCGCCGGACAGCTGACCGACTGGTCCGAAATCGGACTGCCGCCGGGTCGCATAAATGTGTATGCCACAGAAAGCCGCTCCGGCACGTTCAGCGTTTTCGATGCGCTCGTCCTCAGGCCGAGAAACCTCACGCTGACCAGAGAGGCGCAGATCATCGACTCGAACAGCGGCGTTTCGGATGCCGTCGCCCGCGACCCGAACGGCATCGGGCTCACGTCATTCGCCTTTTTGCGCAACGCGAAGGCCATCAACATTGAAAGCTCGTGCGGCCTCATCACGAGACCGTCCGTTTTCACCGTGAAAACGGAGGAGTACCCGCTGACCCGCCGTATTTATCTTTACAGCGGGATTCTGACCAACCCCCACGCACGCGGGCTCATCGACTACATTTTCTCGCCCGCGGCGCAAAGCCAGATCGCAGCGGCCCAGTTTGTCGATCAAACGCCAGATCTCCTGGGCTTCGAGGACCAGGGTGGGCGTATCGCCTACGCGCTCAACGCACCCAGCGAAGACTTCGACATGGCAATGATGCGCCAGCTCATCTCCGACATGAACGGGGCGCAGCGCATGTCGATCACATTCCGCTTTCGGCTGGGATCGGTTGATCTCGATGCAAGAGCGCGCGCCGATATCGACCGGCTGATCGAGGTCATGCGGACGCCAGAGTTCTCCAACAAGTCCATTTTGTTGCTGGGGTACGCAGACTCCGTCGGGCAATTCTCATCCAACAGCGTGCTCTCGCAGAGAAGAGCCACACAAGTGCACGAAACTCTACTGGCCGCGGCTGGAAACACGATCAATCCAGCGCTCATCTCCAGCAGAGGCTACAGCGAGCTCGCACCTGTCGCCTGCAACGACTCTGAAGAAGGCCGCAACCTCAACCGAAGGGTCGAAGTGTGGGTTCGAGAATGATCGCAGATGGGAGTGGATTCCGGAAGGGGTGCCGGATCGGCGCTGCGCCTCTCACCGAAAATGGATGAGCTGGCGGACATCATAGCTCGAGGCGGAGCAAATCTCTGGATCCGATCAGCAGGGTGATCTTCAACATGCGTTCAATCTGCCGTCGAGTCGTCCACTTTGCTGTGGCGACGATCCTATGCTCGTTCCTGATTGGTCTGCCCGCTGTGGCGCAATGGCAGCCATCCAAACCGATCGATTTCGTGATCATGGCCGGCAAGGGCGGCGGAGCGGACCGTATCGTCCGCAACATAATAGAGATCATCGAGAAGCACCGGCTTTCGCCCGTTCCGATGAACCCAGTGAACATTCCGGGGAATTCGGGGGCCGATGCGTTGGTCCATCTCAAGCAAAGGACAGGCGACAATCATGTCCTGCTGTTCACGCTGAACAGCTTCTTTACGACGCCAATCGAGAGGCCGGAGCTTGGCATCGACATCAGCACATTCGCACCGATCGGAAGGATGGCAGAGGACACGTTCCTCCTCTGGGTCCACGCCGATCGCACGGACATCAAATCGCTCGACGACTTCGTCAAGGCGGCCAGGGCCAAAGGTGAGAAATGGATCATGGCCGGAACCGGCCAGGGTCAGGAGGACAGCCTGCTGACGGATTTCCTGAACTCGACTTACGGCCTCAAGATGACCTATGCGGCTTTCGGCGGCGGTGGCGCCGTCGCAAAAGAGCTCGCGGAGAAGCGCGCCGACTCGACGGTGAACAACCCGTCCGAGCAAAGTGACTTCTACCCAAAAGGGCTGACCAAGCCGATCGCCGCCTTCACGCCGCAGCGCCTGCAAATGTACTTGCGCACCCCGACCTTCCGAGAAAATGGCATGGACTTCAGCTATTTCATGCAGCGCTCAGTGGTGGGTGCTCCAGGAATGGCCCCGGAGGCGCAGGAGTACTACATCCGGCTGTTCAAGCGAGTCTACGACACACCCGAGTGGCAGGACTATATGAAGAAAAACAGCCTGTTCGGCGAATTTCTGTCTGGGCCGGAGCTGATGAAGTATTGGCTCGATCAGCGCGAGAAGCACGCCCGCTGGAAAATGGCCCTACAGGTCATGAAGCGGTAGACGGTCAGCGACCGCCGGTCGGCAGAGATTATGAGGGTTTCACTGGTCACCATCGATCCGCGGGCGAGCGTCCGCCTTCGCAGCTCGCTCTGAATACCGGCTGATGGTGACGGTAGGATATCGATCCCGAAGCTGATTTTCGTCCAGCGCGCGCTTATGGCGGCTCGGCGAGCAGCTCAGAGATTGCTAGTATTTTTGCATGTGCAATCTCTACTCCCAGACCCGCGCGGCGGAGGCCGTGCGCAGGCTTTTTCGAGTGTCTCACAACCGGTGCGCGTCATTTGAGCCGCGCGCAGCCATCTTTCCCGGACACGACGCTCCCGTCGTCCGCAGGGCAGCGGATGGCGAGCGGGAGATCGCGCTCCTGTCCTGGGGCTTTGTGCTCCCCCAGCCCAACCGCGCGGCGAAACGCGTGACGAACGTTCGTGACGACAAGGTGCTGACGAGCCCCTTTTGGCGCGAGTCATTCCTGCAACGGCGCTGCCTGGTGCCAGCGTCGTCCTTCTGCGAGCCGAAGGGATCGCGACCGGCCACATGGCACTGGTTCGCGCTGTGTGGGGACGAGCCGCGACCGCTGTTCGCCTTCGCTGGGGTTTGGCGGCAGTGGTCAGGCCCGTTGAAGCCTGGAGGGCCCTCCGTCGTGCTGGATGTGTTCAGCATTCTCACGACGCGGCCGAATGCACTCGTGGCGACGATCAACCACGAACGGATGCCCGTTCTGCTGAGGAGCGAGGATGAGTTCGAGACCTGGCTCTCCGGTTCACCCCAAGAGGCATTCTCGCTCATTCGCTCCGTCGAGGCCGACGCCATGCGCATCGTGCGGTCAGGTACCGACCGGGAGGACATGGTGGCGGAGCAAGCATAAGTCGCAGGCGTTCAAATCGCTGCTCGGGGCTCGCGGTAAAGCTGTTGATAGTCGCGTTTTACACAACCAGTAGTCGTATCTCAGCCACTGCGACCGCGCCGCAACACCCGCCAAGTGCCTGTCCTTACTGATTTCTCGGCGCGCTGATCCGCTCAGACCTAACGCATGCTTAAGACTTGCCCTCTATTCTAGCAGTGGTTGCGTTGATCGCTCAGTTCGCGTCGGAGTACGAATCAGACCACGGACCGTAGGGAGTGGTCCCCAAGGGCCAATTGTCAGTAGCTCAGCAAGCTCTGCTGTATGGAGGGACTTTCAGTGTTGAGGTCAGTTGCATCGGCCGTAGTCGGCGTAGCGGCCGCCGGAGCATTCCTTGCGTCGCCCGCGTTTGCCGACGGCGGGTATCCGGTCTATGGCGAG
>QGVC01000293.1 GCA_003242645.1 Pseudomonadota bacterium | reverse complement strand
CCACACCCCGGTTGAAATCCCGAACCCGGCCCAAAGGGTATAGGGACCCCAACACGCAGGGGGAAGGGCCCGGGAAAGCCCCGAAACCGGCCACCCCCGTGTCGCCCGAGGTCGCGCCGACGATGGTGGCCCGCTGACCGCGCCGCTTCAGCACATGATCCATCAAGCGGGCGAGCAGCTGCATGGCCACGTCCTTGAACGCGAGCGTCGGGCCGTGGAACAGCTCCAATATCCAGAGGTTGGTGCCAATCTGAACGAGAGGTGTCACCGCCGGATGGCCAAAGGTTGCGTATGCGTCTCTGGCCATGCCCAGCAGCTCCTCCTGCGTGAAGGCGCCGCCGGTAAACGGCGTGATCACCTCGACCGCGACCTCGGGGAATGGCCGGCCGGCCAGCGAGGCGATGGTTTCCCTGGAGAGCGTTGGCCAGATTTCAGGAACGTAGAGCCCGCCATCGCGGGCGAGGCCAGCCAGTA
Source organism: Pseudomonadota bacterium (assembly GCA_003242645.1). The sequence continues at coordinate 4,124 of QGVC01000293.1, read as the reverse complement.
GGACGTCTTCGAACTCGAGTGCAGGCGCCGAGCCTCTGGTAGAAATATACTTCACCGAACGTCAGCCTTCTTGAGCCGGCGCCGAAGGCGCCGCGAGTAGCCTAGAACCCTGGGACAACGGGAACAAGCAGCCGAGCTGCGGACTTGGAAGGTCAAACCCCGAGCGGCTCTCGGGACCGCAGCCGGCCGACGACGAAAGCCGCATAGACCCCCAACAAGGTCACCGCAAGACCCCACCACGTCAGGGCATATTCCAGATGCCGGTTCGGCAGAGTGATGCGGCTTGGCCGGGGGGCCGGCAGACCTCCGGGCGGGGCTGGCGCGATCTGGTCGACGTAGAAATCGAGCCCGCTCGGGCCTGGCCCCTGCCACCGCTCAAGCTCGCCGGGAAGAACTGCGGGCGCTCCGAGCAGCTCCCGAGGGTTACGCAAGAACCAGATGTTCGCCTGGGGATCGTTGGCGCCGGTGAACATGCCACGCTCTTCGGCCGAGCGAATTTGGCCGATGATCTCCACCTCACCGGAAAGCTGACCCTCGGGCCGGGTCCGCGGGTTCTTGTTTGCCTCCGGCACAAAGCCGCGATTTACGAAGATCCTGGAATTCGTCCCAGCAATTTCAAAAGGCGTGAAGACCCAATATCCAGGGCCTTCATGCGAGGAGCCCTGGGGTGCGCTGGTGAACAGATGGCGCTCCCCGGAATGGTCGAAGCGGCCAACCAGGCGCACCGTCGTGAACTCGCACGACTCGGCCAGATCCACTTCGTTCGCAGAGCGGCAGCTTAGAGAAGCCCACCGCTCGGGCGGCAGAGGCTCAGCCGAGGCCCGAGCCTCCATCGTGGCGATCAGCTCCTCTTTCCAAGCCTTACGCTGCCACTGCCAGTTCCCAAGACTCACGAGCACCGCCAGCGAAGCGAGCATCGCTATCGTCAGCGCGACGAGACCTTTGCCTCTCGGGTTTTTCTGCATCGATCAGCGCTCGCCGTGCTCGAGGCGGGCCTCCTCGGCGCGGTTCCTGTATTGCAGCGCGATCAGCGTCGCCTTCATCGGCCGAAGCAGGCCGAAGCCCAGGAGGAGCGCAAGCGGCACCCACACGAGCATGTGCACCCACAGCGGCGGCGACAGCTTGAACTCCAGGATCAAGGCTGCGCCCAGCATCAGGAAGCCCAGAACGATGATGACGAACACCGCCGGCCCATCGCCACTGTCGACGAAGGCATTGTCGAGGCCGCATTCCTTGCACGCTTGCCGCACTTTGAGCGTCAGAGGCCCCTCAAAAAGATGCCCCTTGCCGCAGCGCGGGCATCGCCCCAGGAGGCCAGCACGCACAGCAAAAGCGATGGAATGTTCGTCAGCCATATGCCAGATGTGCGCCGCCCTGGGCGCCCTCGCAACGCGGGCATTCGCCACAGCGCATATGCCCTCAAAAGAAACGGGCGGGGCAGCCTTGGCGACCACCCCGCCTACCCTGCATCGGCACTGATGTGATCAGTGCGCAGCCGGTGTTCCGGCGCCCCAGACGTAGATGCAGGCGAAGAGGAAGAGCCACACGACGTCAACGAAATGCCAATACCACGCCGCGGCCTCGAAGCCAAAGTGTTGTTTTGGCGTGAAGTGGCCCTTGAGCGCCCGCAACAGGCACACGAACAGGAAGATCGTGCCGATAATGACGTGCGCACCGTGGAAGCCGGTGGCCATAAAGAATGTCGCGCCGTAGATGTGGCCCGAGTAGTTGAAGGCCGCGTGGCCATACTCATAAGCCTGCAGCAGCGTGAACGTGACGCCCAGGCACACCGTCAGCGCGAGGCCCCAGATCAGGCCCTTACGGTCGTTCTCCAGCAAGGAGTGGTGAGCCCAAGTGACCGTGGTGCCCGACAACAGCAGGATGAGGGTGTTGACCAGCGGCAGGCCCCACGGGTCGAAGGTGCTCTGGAATGCGTCGGAGGGCACCGGCGGCCACTGACCACCCGTCAGCTCGTTGCGCTGGACGAGGCCGATAACAGCGTCGGAGGGCTCGACTGTCCCATCAGGCAGGGTGACCGGCAGGGGTGAGACACCGCCTGGAAACAGAGCCGCATCGAAATACGCCCAGAACCAGGCAGCGAAGAACATCACCTCCGTCGTGATGAACAGGATCATGCCGTAGCGGAAGTGGAGCTGGACCACCGGCGTGTGGTGGCCGCTGTGAGCCTCCCGCACCACGTCTCGCCACCAGAAGTAGGCCATCGCCGCAAGCAAAGCGGCACCGACGAAGAAGACGCTCGGACCACGGATGCCGAATACGCCCTCACCGCCACCCATCGAGTGCATCCAGATGATGAAACCGACGGCCATGATGAAGGCGGACAACGCGGCCAATATCGGCCACGGGCTTGGATCCACCAGATGGTAATCGTGATGCTTGGCGTGGCTATCGGCCATTTCTAGCTCCGTCGTCCTCCATGCATCCCATCCCGCATGCTGCGCGGGATGGTCCGCGCCCCCAGTAGTCAGATTCCTCGGCTGCTTACCTGAGCGATTTTCATGTCACGACCCGCTTCCACCCGCACTTGGCCTTTCCGCCGCAGGGACAACCGACTGTGATGCTGCCGCCGCTCTCGTCTTCTCGGCAGGATGGAAGGTGTAGGACAGCGTAATCTGGCTCAGCTGGCCGGCGGTCGGATCGTCGACAATTGCCGGGTCGACGAAGAAGCTCACCGGCATGTCTATTGCCTCTCCCGGCTGGAGCAGCTGCTCCTGGAAGCAGAAGCATTCGATCTTATTGAAATAGGCCCCGGCCACTTCCGGCGTGACGTTAAAGGTGGCTGTGCCGACCACCGGGCGATCAGAGGTGTTCTCGGCGCGGTAGAAGGCGAGCGCGTTTTCGCCGATCTTCACGTCCATCGTCCGCTGGGCCGGTTTGAATACCCAGCCCAAGCCAGGCGCGACGTTCGCGTCGAAGCGTATCGTGATGACCCGATCGAGCACCGTATCGGAGGGGCGCTCCGCCCGCTGCGTTGTGCCAGCGAACCCGGTTACCTGGCAAAACAGCGTGTAAAGCGGCACCGCAGCATAGGCGAGCCCAAGCATTCCGGCCGCAACCACGGCGCAGATGGCTGCCACGCGCAAATGCCGGGTTTCCGAATCCGCTGATTTCACCGGCTCAGCCATTTTCTCGCCGACTCTCAGAACCTCCGACCCGCATTACAGCGGTCGATTGAAAACGTTGCCCCCAAGCCGAACAATCGTGGCGATGTAGAACAGAATGACGAGCGCGCCGAGGACGAGCGCAATGGCGATGGAACGGTAACGCTGCCGACGGCGCCGCTCCAATTCGCGCTCCAGCTCCTCATCGCGTTCATCCGCCACAACAATTGCTCCTCAGCCCGCAATCAGCATCCTCACGAGGTGCTCAGCCAAGAGAACTGCAAACAAGAGGAACAGATAGAGCGTCGAGAACCCGAACAGCTCCTTGGCCGCACGATCGGCCTCGCGACCTTCGCGGATGCGATAGACCTTCACGGCGAGAGCCACGAGGATGCAGCCTAGAACGATGGACGCCGCGAGGTAGACAATTCCACCAAGCCCAATGAAGCCCGGCGCAGCTCCGATCGGCACCAGAAGGGCGCTGTAGATTAGGATTTGGCGGCGCGTTTCGTCCGGGCCAGCGACGACAGGGAGCATCGGCACACCGACCCGCTCGTAGTCGCGCGAACGATAAAGCGCCAGCGCCCAGAAGTGCGGCGGCGTCCAGAAGAAGATGATCAGAAACAGGAGGATGCTCTCGAGGCTCACCGTCCCCGTCACGGCCGCCCACCCGATCATGGGCGGGAAAGCGCCCGCCGCACCGCCGATGACGATGTTCTGCGGCGTTCGCCGCTTGAGCCACATCGTGTAGATGAAGATGTAGTACCCGATGGTGATGGCAAGCAGCAAACCGGCCACCCAGTTCACGAGCAGCCCCAGGGTCATCACCGAAAAGATAGACAGGACGACGCCGAAAGCGAGCGCCTCCTCCTTGGTCACGTAGCCCCGCGGGATAGGCCGCGCCGCTGTCCGCGCCATGCGCGCGTCGATGTCGGCGTCGTACCACATGTTGAGCGCACCGGCGGCTCCGGCGCCCACGGCGATAGCGATAAGCGCGATGAC
>QGVC01000292.1 GCA_003242645.1 Pseudomonadota bacterium | reverse complement strand
TGGTATTGCCCGAAGTCATGGTCGGCATGATCGACGCGTCGATGACCCGCAGGCCGGAAATCCCGTGCACCCTCAGACGCTCATCGACCACCGCCATGGGGTCGCGCCCCATCTTGCAGGTGCCGCACGGATGGAAAATCGTCGTGCCCTTGGCTCTGGCAAACGCCATCAAGTCTTCGTCGCTCTGCGCCTCGGGACCAGGCAGGAATTCGCGCTTCACATAATTCGCGAACTGCGGCTGCGCGCCAATTTTCCGCAGCAGACGCATTCCTGCGAGCGTGGCCTCGCGATCTGTTTCCGTGGCCAGATAGTTAGCGACGATGCTAGGCGGGTCGAACGGATCTGGCGTCTTGATCGCGATCACACCACGGCTTTCCGGCCTGAGCTGGCACACAGAAGCCGTAACACCAGAGAACGGGTGCAGCCCATAGCCTGGCCGCTCTGCCGAAAGCGGCATGAAGTGGATTTGAACGTCCGGCACCTCGAGCTCAGGCCGCGTCTTCGCGAATACGCCGACCACGCCCGCGCCAATTGTCAGAATGCCGGTGCGGTTGAAGATGTACTCCAGGCCGACTCTGAGCTGCTTCAACCGGCTATGCCAAACATCGTTAAGGCTCGCTGGTAGAGAGCAATCGTAGACGAAGCGGACCTGGAAGTGGTCCTGCAGGTTTTCGCCGACACCCGGCAATTCGTGTTGAACCTCGACACCTGCGCGTTTCAGGACAGAGCCCGGGCCGATACCTGAAACCTGTAGCAATTGCGGGCTTCCAATCGCCCCGGCCGCGAGCAAAACTTCGCGGCGGGCATTGATGGTGCGCATTCCACCGCCGAGCTTGTAAACGACGCCGGTGGCGCGGCGCCCGTCGAGGGCGATCCGCTTCACCTGCGCTTCGGTGATGATCTTCAGGTTCGGCCGTGAGCGGACCGGTTTGAGGTAACCGACCGCCGTCGAACAACGACGGCCATTGCGCGTCGTCAGCTGGTAATAGCCAACGCCTTCTTGGGTCGGACCGTTGAAATCGTTGTTCCGCGGAATACCCGCCGCAACGCACGCCGCAATGTAGGCCTCGCACAACGGGTTATCCATGTGTACGTCGGAGACGCCGAGTGGGCCGCCAGCCCCGTGATACTCGTCCGCTCCGCGTTCCTGATCCTCCGCCCGTTTGAAGTACGGCAGGACATCCTGGTACGACCAACCAGCATTTCCGAGCTGGCGCCACATGTCGAAGTCCTGCGCCTGGCCGCGCACATAGAGCAGTCCGTTCACCGCGCTTGTGCCCCCCAGCACCCGACCACGCGGCCAGGGCAAGATGCGCCCATCCAGATGCGGCTCGGGCCCGCATTCGAACTGCCACGTCACCTTCGGATTGAACATCGTGCGGAAATAGCCCGCGGGAATGTGCAGCCAGGGATTCCGATCCGGCCCGCCCGCTTCGAGCAGCGCAACTTTCACGGTCGGATCTGCAGTCAACCGGTTTGCTAGAACGCACCCCGCAGATCCCGCGCCGATGATGACGTAATCGAAAGTTTCCGCGCCCCCATGGGAGCTCATGCATTTCCTCCGCAATTCCGTCCCGACTCTACCGGCACTGCCGATCACCTTCTTTGCGGGCTTGTTTACGACGTCTTCGGCCTGAGAGCACGATAGATCTCGATGACCTGACTATCGTCCTTCCCGCCGAGCCCCATTCCGGATGCCGCAACGAACAGCTGATGGGCAGCTGCTGCGAGCGGCAATCCCATTCTCAGCGATTTCCCGGCTTCAAGCACAATACCCAGATCCTTGACGAAAATGTCGAGCGCACTCGTGACCTGCCCGTCGTCGGCCACCATCCGCGGGCCGCGGTTCTGCAGCATCCAGCTTGAAGCGGCAGAGCCGGAGAGGATTTGAAGCGCGAGCTTCGGATCGACACCTGCGCGTTCCGCCAGCGCGAGGCCTTCCGCCGCCGTTGCGATGTGCACACCGCAAAGGAGCTGGTTGATGGTTTTCATCACCGCCCCTTGTCCGGGCTCTTCGCCAAGGTGGTAGATGTTGCTGCCAATTGCTTCGAGCACCGACTTCGATTTCGCGAAGACCGGACTGGCCGCTCCGACCATTATGGTGAGCGTGCCCGACGCTGCGCCGGCGACGCCGCCCGACACCGGAGCATCGACGAAACTCCGGCCCGTTGCCTCCACCCGTTTTGCCATCTCCCGCACGCGGTCTGGCGGGCAGGTGGCCATCAGGATCACCGTCGCATCCGGCGACAATGCTCCGAGCGCGTCGTTGGCGAACAGCACCTCCTCGGCCTGATCCGCATTGACTACCATCAGGACAAGGAAGTTCGCCCCCTGCGCTGCTTCACGCGCGCTTTTAGCCCCGTGCCCACCGGCCTCCACCAAAGCTTCGACGGCCTGCGGTCTGACATCGTAACCGACGACCCGAAACTGCTTTTGCACGAGATTGCGGGCCATCGGGAGCCCCATGGCTCCAAGCCCGACGAAGGCGATCGTGTCCGCCATTCTGCCCCACCTTGTCGTTGCCTCCTGCCTCCCAGCTCAGGTTGCGAGCCGAGACTTTTGACTAAGCATGCAACGGCAGGAACATATTCCGCCAGGGCCTTGATCGCGCACGTCTCCGCCACTCAGCGCAAAGCTGCTCAGCGCCGCTGCGCATTGAGAACCGCCTCACGGTGGGCTATGCGACGGCCCCAGCAACGTCCGCCCCGACTTCCAAGGCAGAGATGATCGAGCAGCTCAACAACGAAGCCGAAATCTTCCGCACGCCCTGCGGAGAAGGAGATCTGGTCTGGCGGAAATGGGGGACTGGCGCACCGGTCGTGCTTTGCCACGGTGGCTCGGGCTCCTGGATGCACTGGATCAAGACGATACCCGCGCTGCGGCAGCGTTACGAAGTGTGGGCACCGGATCTCCCTGGCCTCGGCGACAGCGCCATGCCGCCACCGCCCTTTACGCCCGCATCATCAGCCGAGGTGCTGGCCGCGGGCATTCGGACGCTCCTCAACGAAGAGCAGCGTATTCACCTCGTTGGTTTTTCATTCGGGGCGCACGTAGCCACGCTCGCAGCGGCCAATCTCGGTAGCCGCTTGGCAGACCTGACGATCATCGGGAGCGCGGCCCTCGGGCTTCCATTCCCATCGCTGCAGTTTCCGAAGGAGCGTCTCAGCATGACCGCCGCAGAGCGCCGGGAGGTCCACAGACAGACACTCGCGATCCTGATGTTCGCTGATCCCAATCGGATCGATGACTTGGCCATCGACATTCAGGCAGCCAACATCGCCAAGGCGCGGTTTCGGTCCCGCGAGTTTGCGTCCACCGATGAAATTCGAACCACGCTCGCACGCGTGAAAGCGCCGCTGCGCGCCATCTGGGGCGAGCGGGACGTCCTCGCCCGGCCCAGCGTCGAGGCGGTCTACGATGTTCTTCGCATTTATCACCCGGAACTTATCACCCGCACCATTCCAGGCGCGGGTCACTGGGTGATGTACGAGGCGCCTGAGGCCTTCAACGCGGCGCTGATGGAGCTTCTCGAGCAGCCTGCATCGGCTTAAGGCCGAGCTTCACTTGAGGCCGAGCTTTAGATGACCTCCACCTCGAGGTCGCCGACGCCGTCGACGTGGCCGTGTAGCTTGTCGCCCTTCTTGACGGCTCCGACGCCCGCCGGCGTGCCGGTGAAGATCAAATCACCAGCGCGTAGCTCCCAAAGCCCCGAGAGGTACTCAATCTGGCTCGGAATATCCCAAATCATCTGGGAAAGATCGCCCGTCTGGCGCCGCTCGCCGTTGACGTCGAGCCAGATGGCGCCCGAGGTTGGATGCCCGATCTTCTCAGCCGGCACGATGGGCGAGCAGGGAGCGGCCTTCTCGAACGACTTACCGACTTCCCACGGCCGGCCCATCTTCTTGGCCACGCCCTGCAGGTCACGGCGAGTCATGTCGAGCCCCACGGCATAGCCATAGACATGCTTCATGGCCTCCGCGCGCGGGATGTTCACGCCACCGGACTTCAGCGCGACTACCAGCTCGATTTCCCAATGCACGTCCTGGGTGGCTGACGGGTAGGGGAACTTTCCATCCGTCACCAGTGTGTCCGGCGCCTTCATGAAGAAGAACGGCGGCTCCTTGTCGGGGTCGAACCCCATCTCGCGGGTGTGCTCCGCATAGTTGCGGCCGACGCAATAGATGCGGTGCACCGGAAAGAGCTTGTCGGAGCCTGCAATGGGGAGTGCCGGCACCGGCGGCGGATCGAACAGGTGAGTCATCGAGATGTGTTTCCTTGACGTGTGCTTGGGTTGGTCGCCGCGCCGAGCATTAGCAGATCGCTCTGGCCAGGGCGAGTGACGCGGTGCGTCGGCGCCCGTCCCTGAAATCCTTTGCTCAGCTGACAATCTTTCGCCTCGAAGTGGATCTCCCGCGCGCGCCACTCCGTTTAGTAGCACCGGCCCGGCGTGCTCGTTCCGGTGCCGGCTAGTTCAGGTAGAGGTCATGAAGGAGTACGCGCATGTTTCTAAGGATCGATCGCCTCCAGGTTGAGATGCCGCTTCCGAAAGACCCTGACCCTGCTGCGGCGGCCGTCGTGAACGAACTCATGGGTGGACGGTTCGGGGAGATGACC
>QGVC01000291.1 GCA_003242645.1 Pseudomonadota bacterium | reverse complement strand
GGCAATTGCTCTCCAAGGGTTTGTAGGCTAACCAACCCGTCGAATAGAACTCATTGCAGATGAATAGACCGGGAATGGAAAAATCGGAGTCTATCGCCCTGACCCCGTGTCTGCAGCGCAAAACCGGCACCAACAGCCGTCGGCAAATCCGCACTGCTCCATGATAGCGATTGAAGAGGCGACTCATTTCGCCAAAAGACTGTGTGGGCAGCAATTTCCTTCTCAGCGAGCATATTACAGCTCGTTTATTTAGCGCTCGGGGATGACCTCCCGTTACCTCCGCTTGTATTCTCCGCTCCAGGCTAACATAGCGAGCGACAGTTTTGCGGGAAATGGACCACCCTAATTGTCTAAAGATAGCCAAAACGAAATCGTAAGCAGTAAAAATCCCTTCTTTGTTTCTAGCAAAAACCGTCACTTGGCTCATTAGAGAGCTGATTGCTCGGAAAACAATGTAGCCGAGCTCCAATTCTTCGGTCGCTGTCCACTCCGTGTCTATGACGTGAAATTTGCCGTCGCTAGTCAATATGATATTCTGCGGTATGTAATCGAACATATAACCCGGCAACTTTGAAAAGGGAGAGGAAGGATCGACCTTACGACCTTCCTTATCCGCCAGAGTGACCAAAAAAAACAACCATGGTTGCAACAATTTGCAAACCTCTTCCACCCGCCAGCCCTTACGTGTTACTATACGAACGAGCTGGTATAAGTAGACTTCACCGGGGATGTAGTCGGGTGATGCAGCAATATGGTGTGCCAAGAGAGTGCCAACAACGGGTTCTTCCGCGGCGGGATAGAGCCTCTTGCGATTGACTTTTATTCTATTCCCTTCCAATACGAATTCACTCATTGTGCAGAAAGTTCTTATTCTTTCGGTCGCAAAATGCCAAGCAAGAATCTGGGAAGGAAAGGTCGGCGCGCACTCCTCGGTTCCGGCAATAATCAAGAATGAATTGGCCAGATCTAGCGCAAGTCCGTTTTTTACTATAGAGGGCCAGGTAAGTTCAGGAGAGAACGTGGGGAATTTCGGGCGCAGGTGATCTCTGTGCACAGTTTGCCAGATCAGTGCAGCGGCATCAAAGCCGGGTGCGGAGAAGCCAGATTCGGTGATAATAGAAATTGGGAGCTTGTAATCTGGAAATGGAGCCAGGATTTCGACATATGTAAACCCCGCGTCCTTTAGCAAATTGGTAAGCTGGTGGCGTGCGAAGGTTGTCGGCTGGTTGGGACAGTACCGAGCCTCGATCCCATACATAGGTATTCCAACATGATCCTCGCGGGCGCCCGAGAAATACTTGAGGCCGAGTTGATTTTCGATTGCGATAATAAGTTTGCCTCGCTCATTAAGAAATGAGCGTGCGCGTTGGAGCATAGAAAGCGTTGGATTTTGGGCGGGGATATACAAATTGGCATACTCAAGGACGCCGATCAGGGTGACTGCATCAAATTTGTAATCGCACTGAAAATCATTAAAGTTGTCACAAACAACGGTGACATTGGTTAGATCCCGTGTTCTTGCTCTTACAATAGTGGACCTTTGTAGGCTACCTTCTAGTGCGATTACGTTCTTAGCGCACTCGCCGAGGAAACGGGTGATTGCGCCGCATCCGGCGCCGATCTCCAGGATGTCCCCTTGAAGGCTACTCGCGAGAGGACGCAGGATGTTAGCGCGAGAACCGCTTAGATGATAACGGGTTGGCCAATCGGTGCAATGGTAGCGAAGATCGTCTGATAGCGTAGAGAGATCAGAGGCATTGTCGATGATAAACTTAATTCGCTTTTCAACCTTCTCGCCATCAGTATAAGGAATTCCCTGGTAATTCGGCCGGCTCCAAATAGATGTTTCTCTGTTATAGAGATAACCGAATTGGAGGAGCGTGTGTCGCATGGAAGGGACCTTTGGACGGGTGCGCGGTGAATTGTATGGGGAAGTGGGGAGTGAGTTTCGAGGGGAGAGTCTCATAAAAGGTGCGGAAGCGATAACGGGGTGGCGGAGGGCTCTTGGCCCCAGGCGCGCAGGGGGTACAAGAATGTTCTTTTCGTCGAGTAGTCCATCTGTGCACCGATGAGTAATGCTGACTCTTTGTCCGTATCAGATAGCACTGTTAGGTGGTAGCGAAAGGGTTGCCAGGTACTTCCCGTAATCGGAATTTTCGAGGGGTCTCGCCAGCTCCCTCAATTCCTCACGCCCTATGAACCCCATCCGGAAAGCGATCTCCTCGGGACACGCAATTCGGAAGCCCTGCCGTTTCTCGAGGGCGCGGACGAAATCTGCAGCCTCGAGCAGCGAATCTGGCGTGCCGGTGTCGAGCCAGGCATACCCGCGTCCCAGTTTTTCGACGTGGAGTGCACCCATCTCAAGATAGATGCGATTCACATCCGTTATCTCGAGCTCCCCGCGCGCCGATGGCTTGAGGCTGGCAGCAATGTCCGCCACGCGATGATCATAGAAATAGAGCCCCGTAACTGCCCACCGCGAGCGTGGAGCCTTTGGCTTTTCTTCAATGGAGAGAGCGCGACCGCTCGCGTCGAGCTCCACCACACCGTACCGTTCGGGATCGTCAACAGCGTATGCAAAGACGGTAGCTCCGGCTCTGCGGTTCGCAGCCCGCTGCAGCACATCGGTAAGGCCATGACCAAAGAAAATGTTATCACCGAGGATGAGAGCCGAGTGATCTTGGCCGACGAACTCGCGGCCGATGATGTAGGCTTGGGCGAGGCCCTCCGGTCGCGGCTGCTCGGCGTAGCTAAAGCGCATGCCCCATTGGGCGCCGCTGCCCAGAAGACGGCGGAATAGGGGAAGATCCTCAGGCGTAGAGATCACAAGAATTTCACGTATGCCCGCCAGCATCAAAGTGGTCAGCGGGTAATAGATCATCGGCTTGTCGTAGACCGGTAGGAGCTGCTTCGAAACAACAAGCGTGGATGGGTAGAGCCGAGTTCCTTTGCCCCCCGCGAGAATAATCCCCTTCAAGCAATCCCCCGAGCTAATACTTCATCAACAATTAGCTTACTATTTTAGCCCGCACCACAAAGCTGTGCGACGCAGCGCCGAACGCCATCAGTCCAGGGAGGAAGCTTCAGGCCAAACACGGCTGCGAGCTTGCTGCAGTCGAGCCGTGAGTCTGCCGGTCGCCGTGCCGGCGTCGGATATTCCGACGAAGTAACGGCGCGGACTGGCACAGATCGCCAACCATACTGGGCAGCTGTTCGGATAGCAAACTCGGCAAGCTGGTGCCAGGTCGTGGCTTCCGCTCCGGCAGCGTGGTAGAGGCCCCAAGGTTGGAGTTGCTCATCACCCTGCAACAGCTGACGAACGATTGCGAGAATCGCAGATGCGAGGTCAGGTGCATACGTTGGGTTGCCATATTGATCTGCGACAACCCTAAGTTCAAAACGTTCGCCGGCGAGACGAAGTATTGTCTTGATGAAGTTGTGCCCATACGGGCTGTACAACCAGGAGGTTCGCAGGATGATGTGCTGCGGATTGGCAACCGCCACCCGCACTTCGCCTGCCAACTTCGAGCGGCCATAGACGGTCTGCGGATTTGGCGGATCGTCTTCCGAATAGGCGCCATCCTTGGTGCCGTCGAAGACGTAGTCTGTCGAGATTTGAATTAGGGGAAGGTTACGTTGAGCTGTAAGCTCAGCTACGGCTCCCGCACCGTCACAATTTACGGCAAATGCTATTTCAGGCTCGGCCTCGGCCCGATCGACAGCAGTGTAGGCAGCCGAATTAATTACGATAGCAGGATTGATCACATCAATAGCGCGGGCGAGAGCGTCCCGGTTTAGTAAGTCCAGCTCTGGTCTGCCTAGCGCCACTAGATCGATGTCCTCATCATGCGCAGCCACGGTCACCAGCGAGCGCGCAAGTTGGCCCTTGGCTCCGACCACGAGGATCTTCATCGCGTTCATGGACTTCAGCTGGCTGCAGCCGCCGGGATCAGCCCAAGCCGCTCACCACGGTAGACACGCTGACGTAGCGGCTGCCACCAATGCCGATTATCGAGGTACCAGCGCACTGTCTTGGCAAGTCCGCTCTCAAAGCTTTCCTGGGGCCGCCAACCGAGTTCTTGCTCGAGTTTGGAGGCATCAATGGCGTATCGCTGATCGTGACCAGGGCGATCGGGGACGAAGGTGATGAGGCGGCGGCGGCTAGTGGCTGCTGGAACAAGCTCATCGAGCATATCGCAAATACGTTGGACCACCTCCAAGTTCGTACGCTCGCTGCGCCCGCCAATGTTATCTTTCTCGCCCGGCCGCCCTTTCTCGACGATCAGCTCCAGCGCCCTGATATGGTCTTCCACGTAGAGCCAGTCGCGGACGTTGGAGCCGTTGCCGTATACAGGCAGCGGCTTCTCCTCGAGCCCATTGATGATCATGAGAGGGATGAGCTTTTCGGGAAATTGATAAGGTCCGAAATTATTGGAGCAATTCGTTATGATGACCGGCAGACCAAAGGTGCGGAACCATGCGTTGGCGAGGTGGTCGGCAGCAGCCTTGCTCGCCGAATAGGGAGACGATGGATCGTAGCGGGTCGTCTCAGTGAACAGACCGGTTGGCCCAAGTGAGCCGTACACTCGGCCCTTGAAAACTGCAACAATAGGGAA
>QGVC01000290.1 GCA_003242645.1 Pseudomonadota bacterium | reverse complement strand
CCGTATACGTCTGGTCACTCCCTCCGGGTGTCTCGCCTTGCCCGCCTTATCGCGGAGGAGATGGGTTGTTCCCTGAAACAGGTAGAAATTATCGAAACTGCAGGGTTGCTTCATGACATCGGGAAAATTGACAGCATATACGCGGAGATTATCCAGAAAAGAGGTATATTGACGGAGGAGGAACATCGGGTTATCCGGACGCATGCTGTGAAGGGAGCGGAGCTGCTGCAAACGCTAACGTCTTTTCCGGATGAAGTCATTCGGGGCGTTCGACATCATCATGAAAGATACGACGGTAAGGGTTATCCGGACGGGTTAAAAGGCAAAGAGATACCGATAGCATCTCGTGTGATAATGCTGTGTGATTCAATTGATGCAATGCTTTCGGACCGGCCGTATCGTCCGGCAATGACCGTTGAGCAAGTGGCAGAAGAAATTCGACGGTGCGCTGGCACTCAATTCGATCCGGATATTGTAGCAATCGTTCTGCGGGGGGAAACGCTGGAAAAGGCGGCGGCACAGATCAGGGAGGAATCCGCGCTAGATCTCGTTGGCGCTTAGGGACCATGCGGTTGTCCGATACTGCTATTTACACCCCGCCTGCGTCGCCGCCTATTGGATTCAGCAATTGCTCCTCGGATCACTCAGGCGATAAATCCGGGCCCGTCAAGTAGACGCGTACGGCGCTCTCAAAGCGGACTCGGTCGATTCCACCCGCGGCAACTTCGTGTCGAATCCAGGATTCGACGACCCACTCCCAGCCAAGACACTCACGGACTTCGGTCGGCCGACAGCCGAGGAGCCGTTTCATTTGATTGCTCATGGTGAAGCCGTCTGGGTAGCCGACCCGGGCGGCGATGCGAAATACTGTTGCTCGCTCCGCCTGGAGATGGATACTCGCATACAGGAGGCGGGCAAATTGGAGCCAGTGAGACGGCACCGGTAAGCCGGCGGCCGCAAAGTGTCTACCTAGCGTTCGGCGGGAAGTACACATACGCCGGGCAAGGGCGGAAATGCTGCACACGGACGGCACAAGGCGAAAGATCTGTTCAACCTCTTTGCGAATTTCTGGCGTTTTCAGGAGTCCGCGATGCTCCAGGTAAGCACCGACAGTACGAGGGAAATTGCTTGGCGGGAGGGAGAGGATCTGCTTGATGTACCGGGGAGCGACGATCGAACCGGTTGGTAGCACAGCTCGCGGGTACAACGCATTTACGAACCTGAGCAGCGGCATCGCTCGGCCGAGTTCGGTGGCGGGTGGAAGTATAATGAAGAGAGGAACACCATAAGGGCGGTCGGCAAGCCATCCGAACTGGTCTTGCTGTTCGTGGCCGTCTACGAGCCACCAGATGATCGCCAGCCCTCTGGGAGGCAAATCGTCACACCTCCAATCCAGGTCAAGGGGGAGGAACTGGTCGTAGGGCGGTGCGAACAAGGCCAGTCGAGTGGCGGACGCCGGTTCGAGAGGCATGAACATCGGTACCTCCGGGTTGAAGCGGAGAAGTGGTTCGAGGCACCGCGGAGACTACGACCCACTCATCATCTGCCCATCACAAGAACATCATCCTCGCCCCTGCCTTACGGTTGCGGGAGTTCTCGATCGAGCCGTGGAGGGAAAATGGTCGAGATCCGTACTCTGGGTGAGCTCAGCATCTCCCATAACGGGAGGCGCGTTTTCCTACCCACGAGGAAGCATTACGCGCTGCTCGTTTACCTCGCTGCGCACCAAGGTCATCCCGTTTTTCGAGACCGGCTCGCAGCGATCCTTTGGGGTGAATCGCCAGACAAGAAGGCGCGCCACTCGCTCAGCCAAACCCTTTACGGTATTCGCAAGAGCATACCGGGCTTGCGTCTCGAAACGACCGTACACGAGGTGCTCCTTCCGGCAGGATCGTTGACTGCTGATTTCGTCATGCTGTGCGATGCCGTTGATGAAGGCAGGTACCGGGACGCACTTGCTCTATATGCGGGGAAATTCCTGGAGGGATTTAGCATTCCGGACGCCTACGACTTCGAAGAGTGGCAACTGCGCCAAAGGCAGTCTATTGAGCAGCGCATACATCAATCTCTGACCCATCTACTTCGTGATGCTGAGGAATCAGACAATTGGAAGGACGTGGATCGTCTTTCCGAACGTCTGTTAAGCATAGATCCATACCACGAACGGGCGATCATTGCGCGAATCCGAGCCATGGCACACCTCGGCGGTCGCTGGCGAGCTCTTGAAGAATGGAAGCAAATCCGGGACAGATTCATTCGAGACATAGGAATCATTCCACGACAACTGAGACTGAACGTACTACAAGCGATCGCGGAGTGCGGAGACCAGGACGACGCCGCATTGCAGGAAGATGACTCACGTTCAAGCCCAAGGTTTGTTGGACGTACGGAGCAGTTTAATCGGCTCCGCTCGGCCTGGAACGCCGTTCTGTCAGGTGAGCTTCGGATTGTCGTGGTGCGCGGTGAAGCGGGAATCGGCAAATCGCGCTTCTGTTATCAGTTCTTACGTTTAGCCGCGATTCAGGGCGCCCGGTGCTTCGAGGGTCGCTGCTACTCCACCGAGAGTAGTATTCCCTTTAGTGGTATTGCTGACGCGTTCGCTAGCAGGTTGCGTTCAGCAGATATCGATAGTCTTCCAGCCGAGTGGTCACAAGCATTGACCTACGTGCTTCCGACTGTGGGTACCCGACCCCCGCAACAGCCTTCGCACACTGGGGAGGAGCACCGCCGCAGAATATTCGAGGCATTCGCCTATATGGTCGATCGCCTAGGCGCCACAGAGCCGTTGGTCATATTTATCGACGATTTCCAGTGGGCGGACCACTCGACAATGGCGACTGTCCATTACATCGCTAGACGAGTGACATGTCGTCCTATTCTCATATTAATTACCCTGCGGAATGAAGACGTGGTTGACAACCACGCTGTTAAGATATTTTGTGCGGAGGTCGCACGGAATCCGAGATTCTTAGAAATACTGTTACCTGAATTTAACGACGACGAGTCGCATGCTCTCATAAAGTCCTTTTGTGAGCAGCATAACCTGGACATCACAAAAGAATTTGAAGGTTGTTTGATGAAAAGGGCTGGCGGAAGACCCTTCTTCATAATTGAGCTGCTTCGGGCGTCTATGGAAAGGGGTCGAGCCGCTCGGGAGAATGAGCGCGAGCATCGGCCGTACGGGGAATACCCACTACCGAAATCCATCACATCGGTGATTGAGCGGCGGCTAGAAACGCTAACGGAAGACGAGGTACAGATCGTAGGAGCATTGGCCGTCCTCGCTAGGGGTGCGAGCCCAGATCTACTTGCACGTCTGGCAGCAACTTCGCCGATCGCAATCTCAACGGCAATAGGCCGCCTTGTCAGAAGGGGAATCGTGAAGGAGCGCGGCGGAGAGATAGTGTTTTCTCATGACATAATGCGAGAAGCCGCATACAAATGGATCGGAGGGTACACGAGGCGCACTCTCCATGAACATATAGCTGACGTTCTCGCTGGCGACGGAACGTGCCCGGAGGGAATTCTTGCAGTGCACTACGACCTAGCCGGGGCAAAGGCGAAAGCCTTCGCCCATTCCCTGGCGGCAGCAGAGGCTAGCGACTGTATGAACAGTGCCGTCGAGACTGAATTCTACCTGAGAATGGCTCTCCGTAACAGCTATGATGAAGAATCTAAATTAGTTGTCCTCGAACGTATTGCACATTTTCTCTACAGGATGCGGAGGCACGTTGAAGCGGAGCCCTTCTTTGATGCTCTACGACCGTATTTTGAGCGCTCAGATCGGCTTGACGCTATGCTCTTGGCGGAGGTGAATCGGGTTTCAGCATCCCTCCGGCGAGGACAATTATCGGCCGAGGAAGCGGCAGCGCGTCTTGCGGACTGCGTTCCCGTTGCTGAGACCCTGGGAAATAAAGATCTGGTATCTTCAATAATGCGCGAACTGATTTCTGCGGCACACTCGGTGAGCGACAGGGTGGCTGTATTACGGTGGTCACAAAAGCTGGTCGAACCAGAATATGTATCGGAAAAGACGCCGAACACGGTGAAGAATTTGGGGGTAGCGGCAGCAGTGTTCGGCGTCTACAAATCGGCCCGAGAGGGTCTGCGATTAGCTGATCGCGCCTGCGAGCTCTGTTACGAGCTAGAAGATGTTGTCTCGCTCGCTGGGGCACTAAGAGCTCGTGCAAACAATCGAATGCACCTGGGGATGTTGGAGCTTGCACGAGAAGACTATCAGCGTGCGTTGACCATAGCACGGCAGATGGAAAATTACGGTGGATTATTGGACACTCTCATTACCGGGGCGCTGATAGAGGCGGAAAGCGGTCGTTGGGAGGAAGCCGAGGCGATATTTCGGGAGATCTCGCAGGTGGCCGCTGAGACAGGGGCAACGCATGAATCGATAATCGCTAAGACCAATCAATTGGTCATGACATACGAACGTGGCCGGTCAGAATCCCTCTTCGCTTTGTCCGAACGTATCTTGGCCGACAACAATATGGTAAAGAATAGATGGTGTGACCTCACCGCCTGGAGCATCCTCGGCCTGTGCGCCTTGGATCGCGGGGCGGTCGAGGAGGCGCGGAGGTGTCGGGAGGAAGTATTGCGGCGCTACGAAGGGAAGGATTTCTGGATCTCGGACGTGT
>QGVC01000289.1 GCA_003242645.1 Pseudomonadota bacterium | reverse complement strand
GAAGGTGTAAAGTTTATAAGAGTACGAGATAGGACTGTTCGGCGTTGGTGAGGACGAGGCTCGCGCTGATGGCTATTTCGTGCATGTGTACGTCGATCGGGCGACACGCCGGCCAACCCCCATACCCGATTATATGCGGGCCGGACTGGTTCGTCTTGTCGACGATTAAGGCGTTGGAAACTCGCCAGTCAGGATGGACCTGGTGCGCCTCTGAGATGCTCGCTTGGCGCTCTTTCAATCGAGAAAGATCCGTGAGCTGAGCATCCTGGAGTTCCGATCGCGCTTGCGCAATATGGACATATCACGCTGAAACTTCTGCGTTTCAGTGTTCTGCTTATTTCGCATTTTTGAACTCTGTAAACCCTGTTGATTTTTTCACGCCTCCGCAGTTATGTTCAGCGCGGGGAGGTGGTTTGGGGCAAGCTTCGCGAGGGGGAGTTTCGCGAAGCAAATCTGACCGATCACCAGTGATAGATTGCCAGTGTGGCGGCGTGCCTTGATGTCAAGGTGCGGACGGGGGATGTGTATGCGTACCGTCGTCGTCATAGGGACGCGGCCGGAAGCCATAAAAATGGCGCCGGTCATCAAGCAGCTCAAATCCCTTTCATCGAGAAAATTGCAAACCTTCGTTGTTTCCACAGGGCAGCATCAGGATATGATGCGTCCCATCCTCGAATTTTTTCAAATAAACCCAGATTTCGATCTCGGCGTAATGCCGAAATGCGGGTCCATCAATTCCCTTTTTTCGACCGTCGTGAAGGAGATGGATGGATTACTCGCGAGGATTGAGCCAGATATAGTCCTCGTGCACGGCGACACCACGTCTGCGGCGGCTTCTGCGCTCGCGGCTTTTCATCAGAAAACACGAATTGGGCACGTCGAAGCGGGCTTGCGAACTGGCCGGCTCGATGCACCATTTCCAGAGGAAGCGAACCGCCGGATCATCGGACAGCTTGCTGATTTGCATTTTGCGCCAACCCAGACGGCTCAATCGCAATTGATTGCAGAAGGGGTTCCAAGAAGCCGAATCGTCGTCACCGGGAATACGGTGGTCGATGCGCTACAGTTCGTGTTGGCGCGCCTGCGTAACGAGCCTCTTCTTAGGAAACGGCTGGACGAGAGATTCAATTTCCTGGCCCCTCATCAGCACATCATCTTGGTTACGGGGCATCGGCGCGAAAATCTTGGCAATGGCATAGACAGGATTTGTGACGCGCTTGCGCGTCTGGCGCAGAGCGCGAATTGCGCGATTGTTTATCCCGTGCACCTGAACCCGAGGGTGCAGAAACCCGTCTTAAAACGGCTGTCGGGGATGCCGCGTGTCTATCTCGTGCCGCCGCTAGATTATGTCGAGTTTGTCTACTTGATGTTGCGCAGCACTGTCATTTTGACGGACTCTGGTGGTGTGCAGGAGGAGGCGCCGAGTCTCGGGAAACCGGTGCTCGTCATGCGCGACGTGACTGAGCGGCCGGAGGCGGTTGCCTCAGGCTTGGCACGCCTCGTCGGGACAGAGCCGGAGAAGATCGTAGGGGCAGTTCAAGAAATTATCCGCGAGGGCAACGTGTGTTCGGGTTCGCCGGTACGAAATCCTTTTGGCGACGGGCGGGCGGCTGAGCGGATTGTCGGCGCTATCCTTGGAGCATGGCAGTCTCCGATTTGGGAGCGGAGAACCGGCGATGGCGAAAGTATTGCGGAGTCTGCGGACAAGCTTTTCGACCATGCTCTGGTCAACACACTGCATTCAGCAGAAAGGGAAAGAAGAGTAGCGCATTAGGCCACTTGCGTGGCAGCGGGGAGGTGCCGGACGAGCTAGGGAGTCGCCTTGTGCGGAATAGTGGCTCGTCCGGCATTTGTCGGGCGGCTAGATATGCGTAGAGTTTGCGTACCTGCCGTTTTGGCAGGGTGGATTAGTGTGATTTTCTTGGCAGTCACCGTGAGGGAGGTGGCCGCGGGAGAAGGTCTCCAGTTAGCGCGATCGGATTACACCACCGTTTTTGGGTACTACGGTGTGACCCATGGCAATAGCCATCGGCGTTTCACGACGGCCTGGGGCAACGCATACTTTGCCGGTGGATTAGGGACGCATGCCGAAGCGCACGTGATGGACCGGGAAGATACGGCCGCATTTTTTGCCGGTGGCCTCTCGTGGAGCAACGACCGCGCGGAAATCCGAGGTTGGGTCGGGACAAGCACCGATAACTTCAACACCTTGCCCGAAGTTTATGCGCGCCTTGACGCCTCCTATTCTTCTCCGTCCGAATGGGGATTCGTCTTCCGGCCCGCGCTGACGTATCGGGAGTTTCGCAATGGCACCGAGGAAATTATCGGGGAATTCGAGATTGCAAAGTATGTGTCCCTTGAAACAGGCTATCTCGTGTTCACGGCCATGGCCAGAGGCCTCGCCATAGATCCGGGCCGCCATATCAGCGGAGCGTTCGGAGCCGGTGTTCTTTATGCTCAATCGGGCAAGGTTTCTGTTGGGATCGGTATCGAAGGTGGCCGCGCGAGCTATGATGGGCTCCTTGGCCCGGGCGAGCTCGATGAACCGTATGTCACCATCCGTCCCTCGGTATCATTCTATTTAACAGAAGGGCTGGAGCTGGTGGGAATGATGGAATACAGCAGCCGCCGGTCCTACGATCTCTATGGTGGACATATCGGACTGAAGTTCCGGTTCGATTGAGCGAGTAATTGGTCCGCCGATTATGATTGTTTTGGAAAGCGTAGTTCTCCTGGCCATTCTTATGGGGTTGTGTCTTGCCGCTCGGCAGTACGCACTTGCCTGGCGTGTGGCCACGGGAGCAATTGGCGAATGCCGTCTACAATTAGAGCATTGCGCTGAGAAGGATCGCGATTGGCCGACAGTTTCGATTCTAGTTCCCGTGCACAACGAAGAGCGCGTCTTGGAAGGCTGTCTATCAGCAATGACTGCGCTCGACTATCCAGCCGATAAGCTCACCATCGTCGTCATCAACGACCGCTCGACAGATCGATCCGGGGCAATTGCCGATGCTTTTGCGGCGCGGGATGCGCGGATCAAAGTTCTTCATCGTGATAGAATGGCTCGGCCTGGCAAGGCTGCTGCTATCGCTGACGGAACTGCGATTACAAGCTCGGAAATCCTCGTTCTCTTCGACGCCGATTACCTGCCGCCGCCAGGATTGCTGAAAGAACTTGTTACACCTTTTGAAGACGAAAAGGTGGGCGCGACTATGGGCCGGGTCGTGCCTGCAAATTCCGATGCCAATGTGCTCACAAGGCTGCTCGATCTCGAGCGTCGCGCCGGGTACGGCGTCGATCAAACCGGGCGTGCACTGTGGAACCTGCTTCCGCAATTTGGTGGAACGGTTGGGGGCATCCGTCGCTCGGCGCTTGAGGCTGTCGGCGGCTGGCGCATGGGGCACTTGGCCGAGGATACGGACCTGACATTCCGGCTTGTTTTTGGCGGCTGGCGCATCGCTTACCTCAGCCACGCGCGCTGCCACGAGGAGGTGCCGGAGGAGTATGCAAGCCGGTTCCGCCAGGTACGCCGCTGGTCTTATGGCCATAACCAATGTCTGTTCGAGCATTTGGGCAGCGTGCTGCGCTCGCCGCAGCTCAGTTTTGCGCAAAAGCTCGACGGGGCCTTGATACTCATTTTCTATCTTTTTCCCGCCTGTGCACTGCTGAGCACTGTGGTGGCCGTTCCGCTACTCGCGTTCGGCATTGATGATACCTGTCTCGGCGTGCTGTGGGATTTCTTCGAGCCGTTGCTCGCAATCGCGGTTCTGGCGCCTTATGCCCAGATCATGGTTGCGGCACGCGCCGATGGGCAGCGACATGTCATTCGGGTTCTCCCCTTGTTATTCACTTCGGCGAGCCTATCGGTGTTGGCGTCAGTTGCCGGGCTCGCGTTGCTCGCTCGAAACAGCCTTACCGGTCTCACTCCCGAGTGGGACAAAACCCGCCGATATCGCGCGGCATGAGCATCGCGCTTTCTACCGGCGCGCTGTCCGAAAGCCGGCTACTCATAGGAGTCGCATTCTGTGGCGCGTACATTGGCGCGCTCGTAATCCTATTCCGATGGTTTTCGGCGAGCTGCGCGAGTCACGTTCTTCCGGTCGAATCGAGCCGCCCGCCAGTGCGCTCCAAATCGACATTATGGAGGCAATTGGCGGTTAGATTGGCCTGGATTCCCATCGCTGCGGGAGCCCTGCTGATTGCCGAGATCAATGCGCTGGTCCAGCTTGCAACCGTCTTCGTCCCCGGAGTGCAATGCGACGACTCCTGGCTTTCCATTCGCCGCTGCACGATGGGGGTCGAAACGTCGATTTCGGCGCGGCACGCAGGCGCTTTCCTTCTGAGCAGTTGCATACTGATTTTTCTTGTTATCTCCCGATTGATCAGGCACGCAGCCTATTTTCCTTTTGCTGCGCTGGCGCTGGGGATCGTCGCGTTCGCGGCAGGGATCGACGTGCTCGTCGGAATCAATGAACCCGCGCGATCATCGCTCATTTTTCGGGTTTCCGGCGTACTGGCATTGACGGCAGCTGCAGGCTTCACAATCGGCGCGCTCATACTGCGCGCGGAGTCCATCTTGGCGTACGTCCGAGCGATGCTCGCCCACGTGGTGGCGGCTTCGATCAGAAATTTAGGTGCACTCGCATTGCTGATGC
>QGVC01000288.1 GCA_003242645.1 Pseudomonadota bacterium | reverse complement strand
GATTGGCCCGTATCACGAGGTGCACCGGGTCGTGCCGGCGAGCCTGGCCAAGATCGCAGACGTCGGCGACGTGCCGTTCCGGAGCCGCTACAGTTTGGCCGACAGCCACGCGGACATCGAGGCGTTCTACGAGAAGGTTCGCGCGGCGGGCGTGGCGCCAGCCTCGGTCGGAGGTGACCACTCGATCACACTACCAATCCTGAAGGCCCTGGGCCGCGACCAGCCGCTCGGTCTGATCCACATCGATGCCCACTGCGACACCGGCGGGCCGTTCGAGGGATCGAAGTTCACGCACGCCGGGCCATTCCGCGAGGCGGTGCTTGCCGGGGTTCTTGATCCTCAGCGAACAATCCAGATCGGAATTCGCGGCAGTGCCGAATACCTATGGGAGTTTTCCTACGACAGCGGCATGACCGTGATTCACATGGACGAGTTCATGCGCCTCGGGATCGACGCGACAATCGCGCGGATGCGGGACGTCGTAGGCTCTGGACCGACATATATCTCCTTCGATATCGACAGCCTCGATCCCGGCTTCGCGCCAGGAACGGGCACGCCGGAGGTGGGAGGCCTGGCTCCGCGCGAGGTGATGGCGCTCATTCGCGGTGCCGCCGGACTCGACATCGTGGGAGGCGATGTCGTCGAGGTCGCGCCTGCTTACGATGCCACGACGGCCACGGCACAAATCGCAGCGCAGATGCTGTTCGAGATCGTCACGGTGATCGCCTTGGCGCGGGCGAAGTCCGGTACACGGACGGGTTGATGCCACGCGTCGCTGCTCGACTCGCGCGGAGCGCGTAAATCCACAGGAGTTATCGCGCAGAGCGTGCACAACGTTGGCGTGCAGGAAGCCGTTCCTGTACGGTCCTCCTTGGGGGCAAGGAGGGATTTCTATCATGAAGGGTAAGACGCCTCATTCGCCGCTCAACCGTGACTGTGAGCGCCTTCTCGTCCATTTCGCAGATCCGATCCGGCGACCTCTGCCGGACATTCCGCTTCCCGAACCTGAACAGATTAAACGGCTGGTTGCGGCAGCCGATAATCACGGCGTGCTGCCATCGCTTGTTCGTGGGCTGAGCGATCTAATCGAACGCGAAGCCGAGCGTGCTGGAGAGCCCGAGCCACCGGCGCTGAAAGCCGCCCGTTCGGAGTTGGAGGCGGCGAGGCTCCAACTCGCGTATCAAACGGGCTTTCAGATCAAGACGCTCTACCATACGCGGAGAGTCATGGCCGCGTTCTCAGCGCAGGGTGTCATCGGTGCTCTCGTCAAAGGCGCGGCCTTCGCTCAAAGGCTGTATTCGGAGCCGTCGCTTAGAACCTTCACGGATGCCGACATTCTGGTGCCTGTCGAGCATCGTTTCGAAGCTGCCGAGATCATGCGGTCTTTGGGCTTCATTCTCTCCGAGTTCGAAGATCGGAAAGGCAAAGACTATCACGAGCAGAAGTGGCTGCTGCCGCCCCGGCACGACGTGATGATCGAGGTGCACAGCAATCTCGTGCACTCGCCGAAGCTGCGCGGAACGATGTCGATCCGCTATGAGGATGTGTGTGCTGCCGGGGGTGGCGATTGCAACGATGCGACGGCGCTGCTGTTCGTGGCTGCCACGCATGGAGCCATCGGTCATCAGCTCGACCGGTTGCAGCACCTTGTCGATGTGATGCAGGCTGCGCGCGGCGTCGCCGGTCCAATCGATGAGGACCGGTTGGCGCGCGTTTCCGAGCGTTGCGGCGTGACCCTGGCCGTCGCAGGCGCACTCGAGCTTGCGGGCAAGACGTTCCGAGAGCCGCGCTGCATCAATCTTGCCCGAAAGCTGATGCCGTCACCGTTTGCGAGACTCCCCGGCCAGTTGCTGTCACCGGGATTGGTCGTCCGCGGTCAGAGCCAAGCCCGGGGGCGTGGCTCCTGGCGGCGGAAGCTCTTTCGTCAGGCGCTCAAGATCGCCTGATCGGCACGGCCAAGTGCGGCAGCGATCACTGTGCCCAGACTGGAAAGGTCGCTGCCGACGTTGAGCTCGTAAGCTGGGGTGGAGGCGACGGCGCGCACAAAAGCATTGTAGCGCGCCAGGTCATCCTCCATCAGGCCGTTTTGGCTGCAGGACAGGTTGTCTTTGACGAAATGAATGAAAAGGTCGGACTTCCGCATGGGGCGGATCCGATGGGCGCCTTGGGTTCGATCGCCGAGCAACACGAGCCCCTTTAGTGGGTAGGCTCTCCCCGGCAGCACCTGCATCTGGGATCTGAGGGTATTCAAACTCACGCCTTGCTCGCCGTCTGCATTCCAGTCAGGGCCTAGCAGCTGGCCAATGGAGGGGAGCAGCTCCCCCGTACGGCGGTGCACTTTGGGAGGCCGCGGTAATCCCCAGACCTCGGTTCCGACGGTCGCGGCGTTGCGCTCCGAAAGCACCGTGGCATCGTCAGTGAGGAGAGCGAAGCCCTGGAGGGCCAGTGCCAACGAGGTCGTGGTCTTGCCCGCGCCACTCGGCGCGAAAAGGACGAAAGCCGCGTCCTCTTCCGGCAAGCGGAGCGCAGCAGCGTGGATGAGCGTTTGGCGCGTTGAAAAAAGAGCAGCATAGATGGCGTAAATGCCGGCAGTCGCCCCGATGAAGCGCTCGTGACCCGGCGCGGCACACATTCGGGCAACGCCCTCTTGCGCCGAATATTCAAGCGAGAGTGTCTCCGGAACGAGGAGATATCTCCAGGTGCCAAGCGCGCTGTACTGACAGTCCAGCCCCTCGGGCCAGCGCCGACTGTAGAGAAACTTTGCTTCCGGAGGTGCCGGCTGCGGCAGCCCCCTCTCAAGAACGAGACGAAAATTAGGCTTTCGTTCGGAGGATGGAATCTTCAGCTCATCGAGGTAGACCAGCAGCGGCTTCACGAGCGCCGGATCCTCGGCATCGATGCACAGCAAGGCACCGTTCAGATTGAACCAATTGGCCATGTCGGCTCCGATCTATCCTTGAGACAGTGTGGCGTGGGCATGCGAGGGCGGGAGAAGTCGATCACCCGCGTGGATGAGGATTTCCACCATGGTCGGCGTTGGCGGATTGAGGATGATTTTCTGGTCCAACACGATCCAGCAGTGCGCCGAGAGGACATCTTGCCTGACGCTTTCGCGGTCGACACCGAAGTGAAGTGACGGTTCGTACCCGGCGAGCTTCAGGAAGCGTAGGGCCAGAATGCCCTCTCGAAGGCAGGGCCGGTTGCGCATTACCCAGGGGCGGCGGGTCGATTTCTTCACCCGCCGGACGATGTAGTGCGCCGGCAATCCTTGGTAGGGGGTCACCGGGGGCGGCTTCGTCAGTGCAAGGAGTGACGGAAGGCTGCGCTTCCACGCCAGGAGCGGGAGCAGTCGAGCCCACAACCAGAGGGCGGCTTTGAAGCGCAGCTTCTTGAGGGTTGCCATGGCATCAGTGGACCTGGAGGAGCCCCTCCTTCTGCAACTCCTCTGCGAGCGCGATCAAATCTTGCCGCAATCGATCGGCGGGGACATCGAAGGTTTCCAAGAGTGTTTGCACGACCTCGGCGAAGGAACGCTTCCCGTCGAGCGCGGCGAGAAATGCCGAGGTGGTGTCGTTGCAGGTGTAAAGTTGTCCCGACTCTATGACGAGCAGGACGCCGCCCTCACCCTCGCCGAGCGCCTGGCAAGATACACCCTCTGGTAGCGACAGCACGCTTGAATCTTGGATCACCGTTGTGCCCCTTCTTTCAGTTCCTCCGACGCGATATCCTAACGACCACAACCAAAGATTGCTATCAGTCGAGGGTGCGCGCCAGATCCGTGTGCACAACATTCGCAGGGAGCTCGGACGGGGCGTTTGAGTTGGTTCTGAAATTGATCGACGCTTGTGCTCTCAAGAGGTTAGAGGGAGCAACTCATTCGTGCTGTGACGACCCGAGGTGTTGCGAGAGGGATACACTTATCGGTTTATCGACAAGTCGCAACTCAACTTCAAATTGATGACACGCTGAGGGCGTAACCAACGCGCGTGCTTGTGGGCACCAGTGTGCTTGCGAGTACTCGTGTTCGTTTGGCCGCCAGCTAAGGAGGCAGTCTGTATGAAGCGCCAATACGAGAGTCCTGTGTTGATAAAGCAGAAACCACTGGCGGACGTGACTGCGCAGACCCTTATAACGCCAGGTTTCCCACCCGAAGATGAGGAGTGAAATTAGACACGAACAACAATCAATAAGTCTCGCAATCAGCTCTTGAGAGCGATCACTCTTTAACGCCCTCCTTCCTCAGGCAGGAGGGCGATTTCGTTTGGCTGTTGCTGTTGGCATTTTGCTCCGACCGTAGCGTCGACAGCTTTGAACTGATTAGCTGTAAAGTTGCGCATTTTTGCGTGGGCCGGCTGGGCGATTGCATGGACGAGGTATGCTGACGGTTTCGACAGAAAACGTAAGTGTTGCAACCAAGGTACAGCGGGAGAGCTGATCACAAAGATAAGGCGTTAAACCTGTGGTTGTTTAGCGAATTAGTATTCAACCAAGCGAAGGACTCAGCTATCTCTGGTTGTCGCTTCGGAACCAACGAAGGAGGCAAATTATGAAGCGCTCGTACGAGAGGCCCATCCTGACGAAGCAGCGGCCGCTGGCGGCGATCACTGCTCAAGTTGGAGGGGGGCCGTGGCACCCCATATCGCCCTGGTGGCCTGGCGGGGGAGCGGGTGGGC
>QGVC01000287.1 GCA_003242645.1 Pseudomonadota bacterium | reverse complement strand
CTGACAGATTGGTTAGAAGTGGTTTTAGGGGCCGGCGGCGCGCGCGAAGCCTATAGGGGTGTCCGATAATGAAGGGATGGGTGATAAGAGTAAAAACAAGGGGATACTTTTTCGATTGATAAAGCATTTCGTCGAATTGATCGACGATCATTCGCTCAAACGACATCGCACTTTCTTGACGGAAAACCATGGAGGGCGAGTCGTTGAGCTCGACCGAGTACGGGATCGATAGAATTGGCCCCGAGCGCGTCCGCAGCCAGAACGGCTGATCGTCCGCCGGCCAATCGAGCATAAACTCGTAGCCCGCCTCCTTCAGAAGGTCGAGAGTGACATCGCTCTGGGCGAAGTAAGGCCCCATCCAACCCTTCGGAGCACGGCCCCACAGCTCACGGATTTCGGCCGTCGCCTCCTCAATCAGTTGGCGCTCCTCGTCTTCTGACAAATTGTCCTGCCGCTCCGAGTTGGTGCGCCCGTGACCAATGATCTCGTCACCGCGCTCCACGATTTTCCGCAAGATTTGAGGGCATTCGCGGAGCACGCGGGAGTTCACATTATGTGATGCGGGTAGCCCCA
This sequence comes from Pseudomonadota bacterium, assembly GCA_003242645.1. The sequence continues at coordinate 4,101 of QGVC01000287.1, read as the reverse complement.
GTTCGTCCAAGAGATCGAAAAGATACCACTGACCGACCCGATTGCCGTAATCGCGCCAAGCGTAGTTCCGATGGGTTTGTGGGGCATTCAAGATCGCACTGTCGCTACCCAGACCTGAGCGGTAGCTGAAAATCTCGATGTTGTTGCAAATGCACACGGCAAGCCGCTTGCCCCCCGGCCAGCTATAGTTCGGGCGCTCCGGCAATGGGATGTAATCGTAGCGGTTGTGCTTCCTGAGCTCCACGGCGCTCTCCGTCAATAACGATCGAACATCTCTTGGATCGTGTCGGGATCACCCGTCGAAACCAATGCGAGCGCCAAAAGAATACGGGCTTTCTGGGGCGTCAAGTCATCTGCTCCAACCCACCCAACTTGACGCAGCCACTTGCGTCGCCCGACGCGGCCGGACCCGACGCGACTGGCCTGGACCACGACAATCCCCTGCTTCGAAGCCTCAAGAAGTGCCGCACGTTCACCCGGACTCGGCATTCCTGGCGCGAAACCAGCCACGACCAAGCCTAGGGCTCCTGCTTTGACCGCTGCCTCGACAAACGTGCCGTCATTGCCAGCGCACGAGTAGATGACATCAACCCGCGGCAGCCCACCATCAGATGGGATAAGGAAAGGCGTGGCCGTCGTGTGGGGCTTCTCCGGCTTGCGCGAATAGACGACGCGATCCGGATCGATCACGCCGATCGGCCCAAAGGCTCCCGAATGGAAAGCGTGAAGTCTATAGGTCGAGCCTTTCGTGACCTCGCGAGCCGCATGAATTTCGTCGTTCAGCACAACGAGCACCCCGCGCCCGCGGCTCGCCGGATCAACGACAGTCCGGAGTGCTGCCAGCGCGTTGGCTGCTGCATCAGTACTCACAGTATTGAGCGGACGTTGGGCCGCAGTGATGACCACCGGCTGCTCGCACTTGAGCGTAAGGTTCAAGAAATAGGCGGTTTCTTCGAGCGTTGCGGTGCCGTGAAGCACGATGAAACCGCTGAGCTCCGGATCTTCAGCCGCAGCCTTCGTGATCGTATTCGCCAATCTGATCCAATCGTCGGGCCCGATGGCGCTCGACCCAACTTCACGAAATGGAATGGGGATGATTTCGGCGCGCTCGGCCAAAGCGGGAATGCGTTCGAGTACTTCGGCTGCGGTCAGTTTCCGTCCGGTTTCGGGATAATCGATGTAGTCAAACTCATTGACGGCGAGGGACGAAATCGTTCCCCCGCAGCCGATCAGCGCCACACGTGGACGTTCTTGACTTGCCATCTTTCAGCCCCGGACATGCGAAAGGCGCCGCCGGACGTAACGGCCTGTGCCGCGCGCTGCGTCTACAAGCGTACCGTTCTCGACAACTGCTACTCCCCTTACGAAGGTGTGACGGATGGCGCCCTTGAACCGATGACCTTCGTAAAGTGAATAGCCAGCTGATGAAATGACGTCCTCGCGCCGGAGCTCCCATTCAGCGTCCAGGTCCACCAAGACCAAGTCAGCGTGAAGCCCAGGAGCAATTTTTCCTTTCACGTGGTCGAGGCCCATTAATCGCGCAGGAGCTTCTGAAAGCAGCTCGACGATCCTCTCCAGCGGCAAGCCGCGAGCAAAATGCCCTTCGGTGAGCATCACTGGGAGAAGCGTCTCCATGCCGGGGCAGCCCGGAGAAGCTTTCCAGATCCCTCCCTCTTTCGAAGACAAATCGCGATGAACGTGGTCCGTCGCAACGGTGTCGATCTCACCATTCGCGATCGCTTGCCATAACCGCTGATTGTCGGGGGCCGACCGGAGGGGCGGGTTGATTTTGCCGATATCGCCCCCTTTCCAGTCGATGTTGTGTGTCAGGTAATGAGGACAGGTTTCGAGGTAAACCGTATCGCCAGCACCGCGTCGCGCTAAGGCTGCCTCCAACGCTGCTGCCGAGGAGGTATGCACGATGTACACTGGCGCGCCAGCCTGGTTTACGAGCAGCGCGGCACGCTGAACAGCCTCCGCTTCAACGAAACCAGGACGTGTCGCATCCCACGCGGCGAGTCCGCCCCTGCCTTCTGGATCTTTTTTCGTTTCTATATCGCGGAGCACCCAGGCAACTTCGATGTTCTCCGGATGAGGCGCCACCATGCCTCCATGCTCGGCTGCCGCACGTGCCAAGCGAAAAAGGAAACCGTCGTCGATGTCCGGAAGGCCCAGCCGCGCACCCTCGCCGCCCCGGTTGTTCATGAAGATCTTCAGAGTCGGCGCGCCATATTCCTTGATATAAGCGGGGACGCTTCGAAGCTGCTCCTCCGTCGAGATGATGAAGTGATAACCAAAGTCGATCCGGGCACCAGCCTCGGTGACGCTCACCACATCATCGAAAATCTCCTCATACGGGCCGGTCGCCATCAGGTACGGAATCATGCATGTGACGCCGCCCTTGGCCGCCGAGGCCGTCTCGCGATCGGCGTCCTCGGGGACCCGCGGCCGGGAGATATCCTTCCCGTGGCCAAGGTGGAGGTGCGCATCGATGACGCCAGGCAAGATGACGAGCCCCGTCGCATCAACGACACGCTTCGCTTGCGCTCCGCTGCCCGGTTGCAGAATGGCGGCAATCAGGCCATCGCGCACCGCGATATCGACTCGTGTGCGGCCACATCCCGGCAATACTGCATCGCCGCCCGCGATCAACAAATCGAAGATCATGCCGCCTTCCTTTGCGCTGGTGCTCTGAGAGCCGATGTAAGTGCACTGAGGTCGTCCGCCCCAGGCAGGGCTAGAACGGCCTCCACGATTGCATCTGTCTCCGCCGGCGTCGCGCTCCGGCCGAGATTGGCGCGGAACTTCGCAAGAATGTCCTCCTCAGAGGGTGGCCGAGAGGCATTGCCGTAAACGTCATCGATCCGGATCACGTGCTCAGCGCCGCCCGTTGTACGACACCGAATTCTTGCATCAAATCGAGCCGGGAACCGACTATCTTCGAGAACCACCCATTTGCTTCGCGCCGCCAGCGCATGCACTTCACTTGATGCCGGCCTCTCGAAGCTGTCCAATGTCACGCTCCCATTTACGAGCTGCATTGCGACCGTGACGGGGAGACTCCAGCGCGCGTGGTGTCCCTCTGCTACGCATTTTTCCTCCCACGGCTCACAGATGATCGAAGCTGCGCCAATGGGAACACCGAATTCGAGAGCCTCGATCTCGTCCGGGACCACCCCGCGCCGGGAAAGCTCGCCAGCCGCCTCGATGAACGGGTGCAGATAATGGCAGCAGGGATAGAACTTATAAGCGGCGTCTTTGAGGTGCCAGACCTTGCCGAGATCATCTAGCAACCCGCGAAATCGCTCCGCTGCCTGCGGATCTCCGGCAAAAACCCTGAACAGACCGAAACGTCCCTCCAAGGCGGTTTCAGGGCCGGTTAACCCTGCGGCTGCCAGATCCGCGGCCTTGAGGCCAGCATGGGCCGCCCAACCCGGATGCATGGATTTCACAGTCGAGCCGTTCGATAGGAATTCGAACACGCCTGACGCTTGGCTTAGAGCAATTCCAACAGCTGCTTGCGTTGTCGCCGCGTCGAGGCCTTTCAAGTTTGCAGCGATGCCGGCTGCGGCGAGCGCACCTCCAACAGAGGTCAGCTGAAATCCCTTTTGCTGAAAGCCTCCTGCGGCCGCTAGCCCGATCCGGATCAAGACCTCGTACCACAGCGTATAGCTGCGCAGAAACTCCGCGCCCGAAACACCCGCCGCCTCACCAGCAGCAAGAGCGGCTGCGGCGAGAACAGCGCTACCATGAACGATGGAGCCCGTATGGGTATCATCAAATTCTAGGCTATGAATTAGGCCGCCATTGATGAGTGCCGCCTCAGCTGGGCTCGCACCACCAGATACTCCGAACACACTGGCAGGGCCACCTTGGCGAGTCACCTGTTCTGCATATTGCCGCCAGGCTCTACCAACTTCAGCAGTCGCTGCAGCAAAGCCCACGCCAATAGCATCGAGGAGGTGATATTGAGCCGTCCGACTGACGTCCTCAGGAAGAGGACCCGCTGCTGCCATCCGCGAGACAATCTCAGCGGTCAGACTCATTCCGAGATAGCTCCAATATCGCGTGCTGCCGCAAGTGCTCCAAGCCTTCCCAGCG
>QGVC01000286.1 GCA_003242645.1 Pseudomonadota bacterium | reverse complement strand
GCTTCGGATCGAGTGGCTCCGCCGTTTTCGCCTGGGGCAGGTTCACCTTGAGGCCCGCCGAAAGCATCGGCGCGGTGATCATGAAAACGATGAGCAGCACCAGCATGACGTCCACAAGGGGCGTCACGTTAATTTCAGGCATCGGCTGATAAAGCGAATTGCCTGAATTACTGCGCGGCGACATGGCCATTGCGCGGCTCCCTCTCGCGGTGAAGCTCATGAACAGGCGCCGATCTGACCATCAGGGCGACGGCCTGATCTTCGATCACGTGATCCAGCGACTGCGCGACACGACCGATTGCGCTCGAAAGACGGTTGTAGCCCATCGACGCCGGTATTGCGGCGGCAAGGCCGATCGCGGTGGCCGCCAGGGCTTCCGCAATGCCCGGAGCGACGACGGCAAGGCTGGTATCGTTGGCATCGGCGATGCTGGCAAAGCTCGTCATGATCCCCCAGACCGTGCCGAACAACCCGATGAAAGGCGCCACGGAAGAAATGACGGCCAAACTGGGTAAGCCACGGTCGAGCCGGCCGAGCAAAACTTGCGCGGCACGCCGCATGGCTTCGCCAATCCGCTGCCGCTTCTCGCCGGCCGTCTCCATGGGTACCTGAATTCGCCGAGCTGTTTCTCCAGCCTCGATGATCGGCAACAGGAGCGGTGAAATGTGATTTCGCCCGCCGTTATGCAGACGACGAACGGCACTCCGAAGCCGGATCAGCCCGACCCACCCTTCCAGGATCAGAACCCAACACCAGATCGACATCACAAGCAGGACGATGATCACAGCCTTGCCGACCAGCCCGGCCTGCATGAAAAGGCCGATCGGTGTCATCGAGTGCTCCACGTCCCTCCTCCGATCTACTTGAACAGCTTGATCGAAGTGCGCGACGAAAGCTCGAGGCGCGAGAGGCAGTCGCCCAGGCTCCCCGGCTGGCACGCGATCACATCATTGATCAATAGGGAGCCGAGCGAGTCGCAGCTTTCATCGAAATCGAAGGCCCGAAGGCTCGTCTTTTGTGCTTTCAGCGGCCCGAACTCGATGACGAGCCGGCGTTTAATAACCCCGTCGGCACCGAAAAGTGCCGTATCCGCTTTCAGGCTTTCGACGGCAGATGAGGCCGGGTTTTTCGTCACAAAAGTCAGCCGGCATTTGCCGCCGATCGGTTCTGCCGCGTTCAGCTCAATCGCCAGTGGATCCTGAGCGAATGCAGCGGGCGCGGATGCCATCGCCATCATCGCTGCACTGGCAGCGTGCAGAATTCGTCCCCGCCTGCGCTTGAGCATCAAGCACTCCTGGTCATCGGAATTCGGCAGCCGTGCCAAGCCGAGCTGCGCTCGCTCAGGCAATGCCACTTCTATACTACAGTTGTCAAGAATATGATCCGGGACCGGAGCTCAGTGCCGCACAGGATTGGGGAAGCAGAAACGGCCCGCCGTTTTGCGGAACACGGTTCGTCCGGATCTCGCAGCCGAAAGCCTCGGAAAGCTGATCATCCCTCATGACCTCAGAGGCTGGTCCACGCGCCAGAACAGTTCCGTCTGAAATGAGCACCAGCTCGTCTGCATAGGCCGATGCCAGATTGAGGTCGTGAAGCACGGCAAGAACAGCCCGCCCACTACTCTTCTGACGGGTTAGCTCGTCGAGCACGAGAAGCTGATGGCCAATATCCAGGCTGGACGTTGGCTCATCGGCCAAGATAGCTGTTTCGTTCGGCGGGCAACGCCCGGACTCGAGCTGGCACAACACTCGCGCCAAGTGCACACGCTGCCGCTCACCGCCCGACAGGGTTGTATATGTCTGGTGTGCGACATGGCCGAGTCCCAACCGCTCCAGCATATTTTGCGCCAGCCGGTGCGCGCCCGGATTACTGACCTCAAGACCCGGCACCGAAATCCCTAGGAGGACCACTTCCAGCGCCGTGAACGGAAAAGTGAGCGGTGTGTGCTGTGAAACGACGGCTCGACGCCGGGACAAATAGTCGGCGGCCAGCGTGGCCATATCCTGGGAGTCGATGAGAACTCGGCCAGCCGTCGGCTTCAGCTCACCCGTCAGAAGACGGAGCAGGGTGGACTTGCCCGCGCCATTAGGCCCGATGATGGCGACCAGCCGTCCGGGCTGCAGCTCCAGGTCGATGTCTCGAACCAGGGGGCGGCCGCCGGCGACATATGTAACGGATTGCGCACGGATCATGGCGCCGACATCACTCCTCCGCGCTTGATCACGAGGTGCAGAAATACTGGCGCCCCAACGATGGCCATGATGATGCCGATGGGGAGCTCAGCAGGCGCCACAATCATGCGCGCTACCACATCGGCGACGACCACCAGCACCGCACCGAGAAGTGCTGAGCCAGGCAACACGATGCGATGGTCCGGCCCTGCGATGAGCCGCACAAGGTGAGGGACGACGATACCAACGAAGCCGATCGTTCCGGCAACCGCGACGGCAGCGCCAACAGCTGCGGCGGTCAGCGTCACGATCCATAATTTGGCGCGCTCGACCTCGATGCCGAGGTAAAAGGCCTCCGCCTCGCCCAGCAAAAGGCCATTCAAAGCGCGAATGAAGCGCGGAATGGCGAGCAATAGGAGCAACGCGAACGGCACAATGCCAAGCACCTTCTGCCAGCTCGCGCCCGCGAGCGATCCCATCGACCAAAGCGTCAGATCGCGGAGCTCGCGGTCGTCCGTGACGTACGCCAGCAGCCCCGTCAGCGCGCCCGCGATAGCAGCTAGCGCAATACCGGCCAACAGAAGGGTGGCGATGGCCGTTGTGCCGTGCCGGCGCGCAATCAGCATCAGCATCATCGTCGTCGCAAAACCGCCAAGGAAGGCGGCCACGGGTAACGCCCACGCACCGAGAGTGCGCACCCACGGCCCTGCGAAGCTGCTGCCCAGTGCGATTGTCGCCACTGCCGCCAATGCTGCACCGGAAGAAACACCGATCAGTCCCGGATCGGCCAGCGGATTGCGGAAAAGACCCTGCATCATAGCGCCCGCCACGCCGAGCGATGCGCCGACGAAAGCGCCCAGGATCATGCGCGGTAGTCGCACCTCCAACAGCACGAGGCGCGCGTACGCATCAGCGGCAGAGTCGCTGCCGGAAAGCGCGGCCGAAATCGCCTGAGGCAAGGACGAGAGCGTAAGTCCTGTCGGCCCGACGCTGACCGAGGTGATCGCAGCGAGAACAAGAGCCACCCACCCCGCCCACACGAGGCGCCGACCCAGCGCATGGCGATCAAGGCGACTGACGTTCGTGTGCGGCAGGCGCAAGGTTTGGGTGGCCATTCGTGCCTACTTTGGCAGTTGCGGGTAAAGCTGCGCCATCAGCTCGCCAGCCGCTTGCGGTGCGCGCGGGCCAAATCCCAGCAGATAAGACGCGTCCATGGTGATGATCGGCACTTTTTCTCCGATGCCGATCGCCTTGAAGCCCGGAAGCGCTGCAATGTCCCCTGCAACATTCTCCTGCGGCGAACGCCGCGCGGCGATGACAACCTGGGGCGCCATCTCGATCAGCGCTTCGTCGCTGACCGGCTTGTAGCCGTTGAGACTCGCAGCAGCATTGATTGCCCCGGCCAGCTTCAGCATCACGTCGGCCGTTGTGCCCCTGCCCCCAACCAAGGCTCGACCGGAATTGACGCTCAGCACCAGAAGCGCCCGAACGGGCTCGCTGATCTTCGCTCGGGCAGCTTCAAGAGCACTGAATTGGCTTTGGAGCTGGGATGCGAGCTCGTTGGCCTTTTCCTCGGCATCGACCGCTTTCCCGACGAGCCGCACCTTTTCGATCAAACTTGCCGCTCCCTCGCCTTCCGGGAGAATGACGAGAGGAACGGACGAGGTCCTCAGCGCGCGAACGACCTCGGGCGGGCCGGCGTGCCAATTCGCGAGGATCAGCGTGGCGCCCGTCGATAGCACCCCTTCGGTCGAAAGCGCCCGCATGTAGCCGACCTTTTTCTTGTTCAGGGCCTCAGGCGGGAACTGGCTGGTGGTGTCGACGGCAACGATCTTGTCGCCGAAGCCCAGGGCGTAAAGGATTTCCGTTGTGTCCCCGCCGATGCTGAGGAGCCGAGACGTATCGGTGGCTTTGACAATTTCGCCCGTTGCGTCCTTCACCTCCGCGGCCAGGCTGGCGCCTGTGGCCAGCCCTGCGACCCCGATGGCCAGCGCGGCGAACCCTGAAAGAAAACGGCTCATGACATCCTTCTCGCTTATTTCGTCAGGATCAGCTTGCCGTTGGCCGTGATGCGCAGCCGGTATTCTTGACCGTTGTGCTCCAGAATGGCCTCGCGTGCATCGGAAAGCAGGTCGCTCACCCGCACGCGCACGGCTTTGGCAGCCTGCCGTGTGCTTTCTGTTGCTGGCGTCTTCGTCCTATTGTTCTGACTTGCGCCGTCCATGACTGCTGCCGATGCCCAATCACCTCGCTATGTGGCAAGGATGCACCGCCCCCGCCTACCCCACTTGCGCCATACATGTTCATTCTTGACTACAGAAGTCAATATTGCATAAGTCGCTGTCAAGGAAGTCACAAGGATGCCATCGGGCGCCGGAGTGGCTTCCCATTTTCGCGACACCAGCAAGCCAGCGCGCAGCCGCCGCCAGCCAGCCAATGTTCGCATCGGCATCGATCTCGGACGTGGTTAGGGGGAGAGCATGTTGCAGCTGCGGGGGCGCGTTACAAAGTCTTGGG
>QGVC01000285.1 GCA_003242645.1 Pseudomonadota bacterium | reverse complement strand
AACAAAAAGACGGATAACGGGTCTTATTCCGTTTTGGTGGCCTGGGGATTTTTTAAAGTGGTCGGAGATGGTGAGTGACATTCTGTTTTCTCCTCAAACCCTATTCGAGGCGGTTAGTGCGGTCGGTCGTCATCCAGTGCTGTGTGTAGTTCATGGCTGTTACGCCGTCTCAGTCTCTGACGGAGCGTGTTCTTCGTCCTGAGCGCAACAGCCGCCGTTGTACGTGTCCGAATCCTCAGTCCACTTACTGCCGCAGTATGAGCACACGTCTTCTTGGTCATACTCAATTTGCACGTGGGCGACGTTGTCGACGTGTCGCCGAATCTGACTCGCGATTTCTTCACAGCGCAACTGCATATCTCGCTCCCAACGGCGTTGGGCTTCTTCGCCATGGCCATAAACAAGTCCACGGCTCATGCTTGCGTAACCGAAGTCAGTTAGCGAGCGCGGGTAGACCACGACTCGGAATTCTTCTTTTCGGCCTTTCGCTTTCATGTCCTCTCCTCTCGGGTGTCAGTCGACGTAGGTCACTTCGCGGTGAATCACTTCGTGATGCGCGCGATCATCGGTGGTCCTCCCGTGCGCGCTCAGGCAGCACCATCTCGTGCCCACGCTCCTCAAGCTCGAGGTGGAGCTTGTCGAACACACCACTTAGCTCGATGCGCTCCTCGCCGTTCGCGTCGACGTGATGGATCGTCGTAGCGACCTTGTCACCCAATTCCCACTGTCGAACTTGAGTTCTCTCGGCGTTCATGGTTTGCTCCCGCGTTTACTTGCGCGTCCTGATACGCGCCTGCGTGGGATGATGTTGTACAGCATCCTAAACCGTCTGTCAAGCATGCTGGACTCAAACGGCGGTATAAGGTTTCCAATACGAGGGATATCTGGACTACTAGGAGATGAGGTCCAGCATCCTTTACAACGCGGTTCAACCTGCTAAACTACGGGCCGCTATGTACAAAACCGTCGTTCTCGAATTCTTCAAAAACAACGGTGCCGCCGTAGCGCGGGCCGTGGGGGTAACTCGTAGCGCCGTCTCGCAGTGGAGGGACATCGTGCCTGAAGCGATGGCTTATCGACTGCAGGCCGCGACGCGTGGAAAGCTCAAGGTAGATCCTGCGCTTTACCGAAAAGTTCGCGCGAAGCAAACACGGAACTCGACGCAAAGCGGGTTCACGTCGGAATGACGCTGGATGAGTTTTGGGCAGGTAAATGAGCATCAAGATCATGTCACTCGCCTGGAATGTACAGCTTCCGCCTAGCGAAAAGCTGGTTCTCCTCGCGCTGGCGGATAACGCGAATGACGAGGGTGAGTGCTTCCCGTCGATCGCTACTATCAGCCGGCGGGCATCCATCGATGAGCGTCGAACGTATCGGATTCTGAAGTCCCTTGAGAGCGCGAATCAGATCACTCGCGTATCTCGACCGGGCCGCAGCACCCTCTACAAAGTACATCCGACCCCTGGCATATATGCCACCCCTGGCACAGGAACCACCCCTGGCACCTATGACATGCCACCCCTGGCACCTGTGCCAGCCACCCCTGGCACCTGTGCCACCCATAATCTTCACTTAACCACCAAGGAACCTTCCCGTAGGGCCGCAAGCGGCGAGCTCGATTCGATCGACAAGGCGCTCTTTGCCGAAGCCAGGAAGGTCTTTGGGCAGTCCATCGGCGGAAAGATCAACCAGGCGATTCGTGAGAAGGGTAAGACGTGGGTTCTCGACATGATCGAGAAATGCCGGAACAAGGATCCGGAAGCGGCTCGGGCGTATCTCGCAGCGGCGTTGCAGGAACGAAGTCGTGGGGTGGTGGTGTGAACTCGAAGACGTTTGGCGACTTCGGAATCCAGCTTCCCGCCGGCTCATCCGGCGAGGTCGATGTGACGTGTCCCGAGTGCTCGCCGACGCGGAAGAAAAAGCACGCGCGCTGCCTAAGCGTGAACGTCGAGAAGGGCACATGGCTGTGCCACCACTGCGGATGGGCCGGCGGGCTTGCCGAAGGCGAACGCCGCGTGGATGTCGGCTGGCGCAAGCCGCAGTATCGCCGGCCTTCTCCGCCGGCGGCAAAGCCGCTCGATCCGATCGTGAGTTGGTTCGCCGAACGCGGGATTCCGCTCGAGGTCCTGCGGCGCAACCGCATCGTGGCCACGACGGTATACATGCCCCAGGTCGAGGAACACGTCGGCGCGATCGCGTTTCCGTACTACCGCGGCGACGAACTCGTCAACGTCAAATACCGTGACCGCGCGAAGAACTTCCGCATGGAGGCGGGCGCCGAGCGGATTCTGTACGGACTGAACGACATCGACCCGGAGCTGTGCGTGATCGTCGAAGGCGAAATCGACAAGCTTAGCGTCGAGGTGGCGGGCATCAGGAGTTGCGTGTCCGTTCCGGACGGCGCGCCGCCGCCCGAGGCAAAGGACTATGCGAGCAAATTCGCGTTCCTCGAGGCGGACAAGGAACGACTCGAGAGCGTCAAGGAATGGGTCATCGCCGTCGATAACGACGGACCCGGCAAACGACTGGAGGATGAACTAGCGCGTCGCCTGGGCCGCGAGAAGTGCCGTCGTGTGACGTGGCCGGAAGGCTGCAAAGACGCGAACGAAGTTCTGATCAAGCACGGCGCAGACAAGCTCCGCGCGTGTATCGACGATGCGCAACCGTATCCGATCGCCGGTGTGTTCGAAGTGCTCGATCTGTCGGGCGAGATCGATCACCTGTACCTGCACGGGTGGGAGCGTGGCGTCTCCACTGGATGGGAGGAAGTGGACGAGCACTACACGGTTCGCCCTGGTGAGTTCACGGTCGTCACCGGTATCCCGAATAGCGGCAAGTCGAATTGGGTTGATGCGCTCGCCGTCAATCTCGCGGCGCTACATGGCTGGCGGTTCGCGATGTTCTCGCCGGAGAACCAACCGCTTGCCGATCACATGGCTCGCATCATCGAGAAGTACGCGCGCCAGCCGTTCTCCGATGGCCTGACGCCTCGCATGGATCGCGACACGCTGCGCATGGCTAAGGCATGGGCACAAGAGCATTTCTTCTGGATTCTCCCCGATGACGACTCGGAATGGACGATCGATACGGTGCTGGATCGCGTGCGAGCGCTCGTGTTTCGCAAGGGCATCCGTGGGCTCGTCATCGATCCGTGGAACGAGATGGAGCACCTGTGTCCGTCAGGCATGACGGAGACGCAGTACATCTCCCGCGAGCTAAAACGCATCCGCCAATTCGCGCGCAGGTACGGCGTCCATATCTGGGTTGTCGTTCATCCCGCGAAGCTGTTCCGCGACAAGGACGGCAACTATCCCGTGCCGACTCTCTACGACTGCGCAGGCTCCGCGCACTGGCGCAACAAAGCCGACAACGGCATCAGCGTGTGGCGCAACTTCTCCGATGTGCACGCGCCGGTTGAGATTCACATCCAGAAAATCCGCTTTCGCCAGATCGGCAAGATCGGAATGGCGAAACTCAAGTACCAGAAGGCGACCGCGACTTACCGCGATGTGTCGCCGTACGAAGGGCCGGGGAGGTATCAGGCGCTATGAACTGGCGACGCGCAAGCTACGACGTGATGACGCTGCATTTCGAGGATGGGGAGTATGCGGGCTACTACGTCGTGAGGCACAAGACGAGTCACGGACCCTATTATAACGGATGGCATGGAGATTTTCGCGATCGCGACATACGCCAGCACATCGACGCGGGGTGGAATGTGGACGCAGTGAAGGCGGCATGTGAGAGGCATGCGGTGGAGGGTAAATGATCGTGGCGAGTTATTTAGCGAGGCTACGGGAAAAACTGAGTCGCTGGTGGTGGCTTATCTGGACAGGGCACGACAGCCTGGAGTCGGTGCGTCGTAAGCTCGAACAGGACGTGATGCGCTTTGGCGGTCGCGTCGAATGGGATTGAGAAGCGGCAGTGAGCTTCCGTCGCCCCCAACTCAGCAAGCCCGACAAGGTGACACAGCAGATCGTGGATGAGCTCCGCGCATTGGGCTTTACCGTGATGTTCCTGGGTCGGCCAGTTGACCTGATGGTGACGCACGAGAAGTGGGGTTTTAACACCTGGAAGCTGCTCGAGGTGAAGTCGAAGAAGAAGGCGAATGGAGACGTTCACCTTGACCCGCGGCAGAAGAAGCAACGCGAGTTCTGCAAGCAGCACAACGTGCCGTACATCACGAGCACGCGCGAGGCGCTGTTGGCGCTTGGCGAATCAATCGAGTTCCGCCCATGACCGACGAACAGCTCCAGCGCCGCGTCGCTTACGAGCGGTTATTGCGAAGCGCGTTGGAGAGCGAGATGCGTCGGTGGGGCGCATGGATCGAGCGGAACCTGCTGGAGCATGACGACGGCTGGCCCGCTGAAAGCGTCCTGCTTGCGTTCACGCATGGGCGCGGCGGCGGTATCGCGGGCCATCGGATTCTCTGCCGAGACATGCCGGAGCACGTCTATGAGTTCCACGCGAAGTGGCTGAAGTTGCCAGAACAACTTCAGGAAGCTGTGTGGATTCGCTTCGTTCCAGTGGTTCGCAGAGATGGTACGGCGTGGACGTTGACGGAGAAGTGCAGGCTAGTCGATATCCCGCAGGACACCCTTGAGAAGCGGTTAGCCAAGGCCCGCCGATTGCTGTTGGCGATGATGGATTAAAAAAGTTCTTGCATTTGGCGGGTTTTGTGTTACGCTCAGGCACGCTGAGATAATTGTCTCTATACGCCTCGACCCAGCAAGGGCCGGGGCGTTTTCGTTTCCGCCCGCGCTCGGCAACACCT
>QGVC01000284.1 GCA_003242645.1 Pseudomonadota bacterium | reverse complement strand
GCCGAAGACATCCGCTACAGCTGCGGCACAGTCGCAACCCGGGGCCAGAGCCAACTAGGGGAAGCTCCTCGCCGGGTTGTGCAGCGCCTTCGTCGTATCCTGAAATCTGCACAATTCGTTTTTACGACGGGCCGTGGACGTCTTGTGCCTTGCGTACGGCTTCAAATCGTTTAGTGTCGCGCGGCCCATCAGCCAGCAGATCGGTCCATGCTCTCCGCCCACAAACGTTTCGCCCGAATAGTGTCGTCAAGGAGGGCTGCGTGAAGGCCCGCAATCCTGCTTACGCCAGCTAGGGGCCGGTGCGCAGATGCTGGCGGGCCGATTGCTTGCATCTTACGACCAGCACTTAAGCCGCGCGCTGGCTTGGTCAACCAAGAGCCGCCTTCGGGCATCCATTCTTCTGATCTTGCTCTGCCTTCTGGTCTTCGTGCCGGGCGTATTCTCGCGCCCGCCGGTTGATCGCACGGAGGTGCGTTATGCGATCTCGGCCCGGATCATGCTCGAAACGGGCGACTGGCTCGTTCCGCGAGACAAGAAGGGCGCCGAGGTCGGCAGGCCGATTGGCATCGTGTGGTTGCAGGCCCTTTCGGCCAAGCTCTTCGGGCCGCAGACGCACGATGCGATCTGGGCCTACCGCTTACCATCTCTGCTGGGTGGGACGCTTGCAGTGCTCTTCCTTTTCCTGGGGATGCGCAGCATCGTCGGCGACCAGACGGCCTTCTGCGCATCCGTGCTGGTGGCGCACTCCTTGTTCCTGGCCGTTCAAGCGAGGCTTGCTCTTCCTCAGGCGGGAGCGCTGGCAGCTGCTGTTGCCGCTCAAACGAGTCTTGCCCGCCTCTACGTCGGTCGGGACAAGCTCTCCAGCTCCTGCCGAAATCGCGCAGTCCTTATTTATTGGACTGCGCTCGGCGTTGGCATACTGCTCAACTCGTTCATCGTTCCAATTCTTGCGGCGGCAACGCTACTCACTCTGTTTTTTCAGGATCGAAGCCTGAGGTGGTTCGGCGGGGCGAGCCATTTTATCGGCGTACCGTTGGCAATTCTCATCGCTCTACCCTGGCCGCTCTCGTTCTGGCTTTCCATCGCCGATCCGACGCCCGATCCCGCGCTCTCTCTCGTGGCTTGGCTCTCTCTTGTTGCCGACTCCCAGTCCATGAATTTCCGGGCCTTTCCCGGCAGCTTCATCCTTATGGCCTGGGTCGGTCTTCTGCCCTGCATTCTGCTCGTCTGGGCCTCGTGCCAGCTCGCTTGGCAGAACCGAGACAAGCTGGTCGTGCGGTTCCTTTTGGCTTGGTTCGTACCCTACATCGCGGTGCTGGAGATCATCTCCAACAAGCCACCGCTCTACATGGTCCAATACGTGCTGCCGGCGCTGGCGATCGCAGTGGCGATGCGCATTACGGACAATCCCATCACGGGCATGCCGGCTCCAGTTCCCGCTCCGCTATGGTCGCGCATCGCCTGGATTTTTCTCGGTATTTTCCTGGGCAGTGCGGCACTGGGTTTGCACATCGCCGTCGGCGAGCCCGTGAGCCCGCAGCTCGTCATCGCCGCAGCCGCGGTCATGATCCTCTTCACGGCGTCTGCCGTGGCCTGGCCTCATTCTAGTGCCCTGGCATCGACGAGCTTCTCGGTTGCAGGCGCTGCCGTTGCCTACTGGTTGGTCACCTCCATGATCTTGCCTTCCAGCTCGCCGGTATGGCCGAGCGTGCGACTCGCAGAGGCAAGGGAAGCCGTTCGCTCCTGCTATCCTGACCCGCCGATCATTGCCGGCTACGCTGAGCCGAGTGCGGTCTTTCTCATGGATCTCGAGACGACCGTCACGGCAGGTTCCTTGGTGCCTGCCCAGCTCAACGCGACACCGCGCGCCTTGGCGTTCATAGAGCAGAGGGACAAGGCACGATTCTTGGAGGCTCTCGAAGCGAGCGGGAGCGAGAAGCCTATCCGCGTAGGCTGCGTGTCTGGGCGAAATGCGTTCACGTCGCGGCGGTGGCAGCACTTCGAAATCTACGCCAAGCCGCCGCTGCCTTCGGACCCGGCCTGCACACTTCCTGCGCGCTATCAGTGCGACGCAGAGTGACGGCTACTCAGGTAATATCGCTTCGATATGGATCAGGTCCGCGCCCTACTGCGGCGCGGCGAGCACGAGCGTCCAGAAGGTCTTGAACTCCGTGTTGGGATCGTGGACGAGCGCGATCCCCATATGCTTGGCTTCAGCCATCAGCAGATTCTTGTTGTGGCTGGGGCTCGCCTTCCAGCCCTGCATGACCTCATCGAAGCTCGCCTGGCCGGTGCCGACGTTCTCGGCCGCCACACGTGCATTATAGCCAGCACGTTTCACACGATCCCATGGATTGGAGCCGTCCGAGCCATAATGGGAGATGCGATCCCAACGGGCGAGATCCCGCGAGTGCATCTTGGCGGCTTTCGTCAGCTCCGGGCTTAGCTGCAGCGGCTTCAGACCGTGCTTCTTGCGATATTCGTTGATCACCTTCCGAGCATATTCGGCGTCGAGCTGAGTCGCCGAATAGTCTCGACCAGACAGAGCGCCCGGAGACGGTTTGCCAACCGAATTGCTCGGCGCAAGATCCTGAAGACTTGCGACGCGTGGGCCAGAGGAGCGTGACTTTTGCGCCGACCCGCCATCACCCAACATCCCGAAAGACGGAGTTGTGGTGGTGGACGTGTTCGAATCTGAGCCGCCGAAGCCGAACGACAATGGCATCGAGCCGAGGCTGCACCCCGGCAGCACCAGTGCGAGGAAGAGTGGTAACACGACGCGGTACATCCCAAACTCCCGCTCCGCAGCGGACCAGCTTGCAGAATCCCCGAAGCCGGTTAAGCCAGCGTTAACGCTAACGGATTGGAAACTTCTGCATTTTGGCTGGCGCGCCCGGGGCGAGCTCCCGTTTCACCTTGTCCGTCAGCAACTTGGAATTGGCCTCAGGACCTTGTCGTGAGTGGGGCGACGGCGCGGCAGCTTGTTGACACTCCGTGATCGGAGCGCCGCACTGAAGATAATGCGCCAGACCAACCGGGGCCGATTTGCACTTGGCACTGGGGTCCAAATCCTCAAAATCGTTACGGTCTTCTCTGATTCGCGCATCTGGCGGGCGCGAGAGGGTGGCGTTTGCCCGCGCTCCATAGCCCGGTGCAACGGCGAGGTCTTTACCGGCCCGGAGGTCGAGAAAGATGAGCACAGCCGTGTTGGCAGAACCGCAGGCCGACACCGCAACGTCGGCGATCGGCCTTCTGGTGCTGGCGCGAGCCGCATCGGAGCACGGTGCGACGCAGGCGGAGATCGTGCGCGATCTGGCCCCCTATGTCTCTCACAAGCTGGCGCCGGCGGCCTGGCGGGAGACGGTTTCACGCACGATCGCCGCTTTCACCGCGCAAGGACTTGCAGGCGTGACCCGCAATCGCGTGGAGCTCACCTCGACGGGCCG
This sequence comes from Pseudomonadota bacterium, assembly GCA_003242645.1. The sequence continues at coordinate 1,337 of QGVC01000284.1, read as the reverse complement.
TGAGGCCGTGCAAAGAGAGCTTGGCGGTAAGCCGCTGCCGCGCGGCTGGAGCGAAATCCGGGACATTCGTCTTATTGCACGCGCATTGGGGCTAGACGGCGAGACCGTTTCTCGCCTCAAACGCCTCGCGAAACCTGATGGTTTGAGGGCTGCCATCTTGCAGCGTGCGTACGGGCTGAAAATCCGTGGTGTGCCGAGCCCGGCGCGTCTTCGTCAGGCGCTCGCCGTGGTGGCCTTGGAACGGGCCTTCGGAAATACGTTGAAGGGCAGCATCGGGCAGCGGACTGGATTGTCTGCAAAAGCTGGCCGGCTGCTCGCAGGCCAGCTGTCGCACCGGCCACGCGATTTCGGCACCGACAGCCGGCTCATCGCCGCGCTCGCAGCGGAGCAGGTCGGGGCGTTCCAGACCGATGCCGATGCGTTGCGAACGGCCATCTTGCGCAACTTTGTATCGCAATCGCTCTCGCCTGCTGATACAGCCCAGGCACTGTCACCCAAGCCCGCAAATGATCAGGGCACAGCACCGGTCATGCACGTAGCGACCACCGCGACTGGTCCTCGTCCGCGCCCTGCTGCGGCAAACCGGCCGGATCTCAACGGCTTTGCAGAGGTCGTGCGTAAAGCAGCGAGTGCGCGCGCAGAAGGGTGGCCCGGCAACCGTAAGGCGTACATCTCGCACGTGTGGCGGGATATCCAGGCGGACCATCCGGAGTGGGGCCTCACAGAAATAGAGTTCAAGGCTATGCTGGCGGAGGCGCATCGCACCGGCCACATCGTGCTCGCCAACGCCGACCTGAAGGACAAGAGAAGCCTGAAGGACCTGCAGGAGTCGGCCGTGCCCTACAAGAATACCGTCTGGCATTTCATCAGAGTCGATAACGAGTGACGCAGTCCATCTGTCCGCGTCTTTGGGGAAGTTGGAGATCATGCAGTCGAATGCGCAAATTGCGCTTTCCGCCGACAGCCTTGCCGCGGCGTTCGAGCATTCGATCACGTGGGAGGACGATATCTGGCGCGCCGACCCGGTGGACGTCGAGCAGGTGCACCTCAAGGCGCGCCGCAAGTTCTACGATCTTCTGGAGGCTGTTACCTCGGCGCAGGGATCCAGCACGCAAGCGCGCATTCTGCTGTTTCACGGACAGTCGGGCGCGGGCAAGACTCACTTGCTGCGGGCGCTGAGGACCTATGCGCACCGCAAGGGCAAGGCTTATTTCGGCTATGCCCAGATGACGCCAGACGTGGCGAGCTATGCCGATTACTACCTCCGTCGTCTGATCGCCTCGCTCGAGAAGCCTTATGATCCAGACCACGGTGGGAAGAGCGCGCTCGCTCGGTTG
>QGVC01000283.1 GCA_003242645.1 Pseudomonadota bacterium | reverse complement strand
CAATCTGGTTCTTTAAAATCGGCGAAAGTATTATACCTTACTTCGAGATCCAACTCGAAGTCGAACTTGAGGCCAGGGACATCGTCAACCGGCTGAACAACGAGAACTTTGACGTCATCTTTGTTGTTGGTGATCTCATTCAACATGCTATTGAAGGGGCCCGCGGCATAAATGCTCCCCGCATTTATGGTGAGATCCTCCTTGCTTATTCCTTGCACGACGGTGTTAATGTTCCCAAACTGGGTAATAGACGAGTAAGAATACATGCCACTGACCGACTTGCAGCAATTGCCAATGTCACCGCTGCCGGCATACGCGCCAGTCGAGAACACGAGGAGCGCTGAGAAAACAGCAAGCCTTTTCATTTCCGAGATCCCTTTAATGAGTGGTAAGACTCAGGACAGGTTCAGCGGTTACACTGATTCGCCCTATTTCTCAGCCAACCGATGGTTGTGTGGAGTGAATACAGTGGGCCGTCAGCGCAACTGATTTGGAAACCGGCCAAATGGGGCCGACGACGAAATCTACTTATGGATGCTCTCGACTTCCCTTTGGCCACAGAATCCACAACTGAGAAAGCTACAATCTCCGCGAGTGGATCGCGCTTCGGAAGCGCATCAAACCTTCTGCGCTCCAGTAACCGTCTCTAGAAAACATACCCATCCGACGGACCGGGGCCGCCGCCTTTCGATCTTAAAGCCGGTCCGGTGCGGCTAGGGGTCGGTAGGGTTCGTTCGATAAGGCTGACGAGCTCGACAAGCTGGAGCTGGGTGAGGGGGCGCGCTGCGCTACAAGCGTAGACGTCTTCGCCTACGTCAGTCCGGCATAGAGTGGTGTCGGTTCTTGCGCCGTTCTCGCTTCTCTGCAGCGTGCACAGGCATGCGAGTGCGGGCGTTTCGACACGTCTGCATTTCGAGCGTCACGCGACAACGTGATCGCGGCCGAGTCAAGTTTGAACCGGCTTCGTCTGCAGCAAATCGCTGAGCGTGCTGGATCAGAGCTGACGCGACCAGCTCGAGCACGTGCGCGATTACTGACCCGCGCGAACCTTTTCGGCTCATCAATTCCCAGCTCTATGGGCGGCTGCTGTAGAGCGAGCGGCAGGCCTCCAACGACGCCGCAGCATCAGCGAGCGAGACGAGTAGCTGAGGCTCACTCCTCATAGATCGACCGCCGAGCATGAGTTGTCCGCCTACCTGGGGCTGTGCCCTCACTGGGGCCAGCCGGCGTAGCGCCTCTCGGCCCGCCGTGTGGCTGAAGCCCAGCTTCGATGCCAGCTCGCCTCTCCCAGATGCGCCCATGGCCGGCGACCGGATATCACGCCCGGGCGGATGGCGAAAAGCGATCTCGGCAGCGAGGCCGAGGCAGCATGGTCACGTGGATTTCCACTGAACAGGAGGGTATACGATCTTGCCGGACGCGTATAGGGGCAAGCATGCACAATAATCCTTGTCGGAAGGACGTCGGCATCTAGGCCCCGGCCACTGAACTTCGAGCCGTCAAAGGAGGAAACAGCTCATGTCGCTCTTCAAAAGGATTTTCGCGGCGGCAGCATTTGTCGCGTTGGCTTTGGGCCTGCCATTCACCGCGCAGGCCGAGCGCATCACGGTTACGCATTGGGGCGTCCTGATGTACGGCGCGCCCTACGCCGTCGCCATTGAGAAGGGCTACTATAAGGAAGTGGGTCTGGATATCGACGGCGTGCTCACCTCGAAAGGGGGCGGCACAACCATGCGCAACGTCATGGCGGCCGAGATGCCCTATGGCGAGGTGGCGCTCGCAGCGGTCATTGCCGCCATGAACCAGGGCATCGAGCTCAAAATCGTACACACGGGCGTGCGCACCGCCGGCGAGATTCTGTGGGTCACGACGCCTGACTCCGGCATCAACTCGGTCAAGGACCTGGCGGGCAAGAAAGTCGCCTTCACCTCTCCGAAGTCGGTGACTGACATGTTGCTGACGATGGTGCTGGACAAGCACCAGATCAAAGCGGAGGCGGTCTCGGCTGGTGGAATCGGCTCTGGGCTGACCATGCTCGATCAGGGTGGTGTTGTGGCGGCGCCGGTCATGGATCCGATCTGGTCCAAGGTGCACGAGAAGTACAAGCCAATTTTCGCCGTGGCCGACGAGCTCCCGCCCATGGTGCAGACAGTCGGTGTGACGACGGCCGAGTTCGCGAAGAACAATCCTGACAAGCTCCGCGCGCTCACGGCCGCCAGGAAGAAGGGGGTCGAGTTCGTCTACTCCAATCCCGAGGAAGCGGCCAAGATCGTCGCCAAGCATTACGAGATCGACGAAGCTCTCGCGTTGCGGGCCATCAAGAATCTGAGCGAGCTCAAGTACTGGAGCGATGGCACCTTCGAGTACGAGGGCATGGACAACATGGTGAGGGGGCTTCAGATCATCGGCGAGGTCGAGGGTCCTGTGAACTGGAGCGAGATCGTCGACGAGAGCTTCTTGAAGTGATGCTCCCACAACGCGTCGCCCGGATGGAGGCCATGACGACCGAAATCCATGCCGAGATGCGCGGTGTTACGCGCATTTACCCGGCGGCGGACGGAAAATCGGGTTTGCATGCGCTCGGTCCTGTCGACGTGGCCCTCAGACGGGGTGAGTTCTATTCCATTATCGGCCCCTCGGGCTGCGGGAAATCTACCTTGCTCGACGTGCTGTCGGGATTGTCGCCGCCGACAGCCGGCGAGGTCAGGTTCGAGGGGAAGCTCGTCCACGGTCGTGTGCCCGAGGGGATTGGCGTTGTCTTCCAGGAGGATGCGTCGTTTCCCTGGATGACCGTGGAGGACAACATCGCGTTCGGCCTGCGGCGGGCAGGGATGGATTCCAAGGAGATCCGCCGCCGAGTCGATCACGCCCTGGGGCTCATGGGGCTGACGGCCTTCGCCAAAGCCTATCCCGCGCAACTTTCCGGCGGCATGCGGCAGCGGGTCTGCATCGCGCGGACGCTGGTCACGCAGCCGCGTTTGATTCTGCTCGATGAGCCGTTCGGTGCCCTCGATGCGCAGACGCGGCTCATCATGGGTGACGAGCTCCTGAAGCTTTGGCGGGAGACTGGGGCAACAGTGTTGCTCATCACCCATGCTCTTGACGAGGCCGCGATGCTTTCGGATCGCATCGGCGTCATGTCGGCCCGACCTGGCCGGATCATTGCGGAGGTGGAGACGGAGTGGCCGGCTGACCGCGACAGCCGCGTGGCCTCGGACGACCGGTTCGGTGCGATCACGGCCAGGCTTTGGTCCTATTTGCGCGAGGAATCGCTGAAGGCCATCGGGCAGGGGGCGAAGCCGTGAACCGCGTCGCGCTGCTACGAGCCCTCATCATTGTCGGCTTCGTGCTTCTGCTGGAGGTCTTGTGCCGCTCAGGCGTCGTTTCGCCGACGGTGATGATCCCTCCCTCGGCGATGGCGGTGCATCTGTGGAAGCTGCTCGCGTCAGGACGCGTTAACGCGGATATTGTCGAGACGCTGGGAAACGTTGTGGCCGCTTTCGTGCTGTCGGTCACGGTCGGCTTTGCTTCCGGCGCCGTCATTCACAGTTTGCCGCGGCTGAGGCGCGCGATCGATCCGTTCTTGGCCACCTACTACGCGCTACCGTTCTTTGCCTTCTATCCGCTGTTCATCGTTCTGTTCGGACTGGGGCGGCCGCCGATCATTGCCATCGGGTTCCTGTTTGGCGTCGTCGCCATGATCATCGCTACTCTCAACGGTTTCGACCGCATTCCCCGAGCGTTGATCAAGACGGCGAAAATCTACCGAATGGGCCCAGTTTCCACGGCGCTCAGGATCAAGCTGCCGAGTGCGGCACCTTACCTCTTCACAGGCGTCAAGCTCGCCGTTGCCTATTCCTTTATCGGCGTGATCGCGGGCGAGTTCATCATGTCCTCGTCGGGACTTGGCTATTCCATCGCCTATGCGTTCAACAATTTCGATAACAGAACCATGTACGCCTTGATGCTGTTCGTGATCGTGCTCGTCACGATCGTGAACGCGCTGTTCTACGTGTGGGAGCAGAAATTGCTGGCGCGGCGAGGACGCTGAGCATGCGGCGGGCCTTCGATACAGTTCTGCTCATCGCTACCGCCCTCGTGGTCTGGCATGGCCTGCATATGATCGCGCCGACGGCGCTAACCTCGCCGGCGCAAACAGTGGCGCGCGCGGTCGAAATGCTTAAGACGCCGACGTTCTGGCCGCACGTTGTGGAGACACTCACCGCATTCGGCTATTCGCTTTTATTTGCGTTTGGCGGTGGGCTCCTGATTGGGCTGCTGCTCGGCCTCAACCGTACGGGTGCAAAGGTCGCCGACCCCATCCTCGTTTCGATTTATTCGCTGCCGAAAGTCACGCTTTATCCTGTCATTCTGCTGATTTTCGGCTTGGGAATGCCGGCGAAGGTCGCGTTCGGCACCATCCACGGCATCATTCCCATCGCCATTTTTGCCATGAATGCCGTCCGCAATCTGGCGCCGGTTTATCTCAAGACGGCCCGAGTGCTGCACCTGAGCCGAGCCGAAACGCTGCGCACCATCGTGATTCCGGCCGCCATCCCCGAAATCGTTTCTGGGCTGCGTATTGGTTTCTCGCTGACGCTGCTTGGCGTTCTGATCGGAGAGATGTTCGCCTCTCAGCGCGGCCTGGGCTACACAATTATGAATGCGATCGGCTTGCACGACGTGCCCACGATCATGGCTGTCATCCTGCTGCTAGCGATCTTCGCCGTGCTTGCCAACGCGCTCCTGCTATGGCTTGACCATCGCCTGCATCATCGCGCCGCTT
>QGVC01000282.1 GCA_003242645.1 Pseudomonadota bacterium | reverse complement strand
CGAGCAGCGCCGCCGCAGGATCACCGCGGAAATCCGAGCCCATCTTGTCGATCTCGTCGAGCAGGAAGAGCGGATTGGTCCGCTTGGCCTTCCGCATCGCCTGGATCACCTTGCCGGGCATGGACCCAATGTAGGTGCGCCGGTGACCGCGGATCTCGGCCTCGTCCCGCACGCCGCCGAGCGACATGCGCACGAACTCACGGCCCGTGGCATTGGCGATCGACTTGCCAAGTGACGTCTTGCCAACACCCGGAGGGCCGACGAGGCAGAGGATCGGACCCTTGAGCTTGTTGGTCCGGTTCTGGACCGCCAGGTACTCGATGATCCGCTCTTTGACCTTCTCGAGACCGTAATGCTCCTTGTCCAGGATCTCCTGGGCCTCGGCGAGGTCCTTCTTGACCTTGCCCTTAACGCCCCACGGGATCGAGAGCAGCCAGTCGAGGTAGTTGCGCACCACCGTCGCCTCGGCCGACATGGGGCTCATCTGCTTGAGCTTCTTCAGCTCGGCAAGAGCCTTGTCCTTGGCCTCCTTCGACAGCTTGGTGTTCTCGATCTTCTCCTCGAACTCGGCGATGTCATCGCGCTCGTCGGAATCTCCGAGCTCCTTCTGAATCGCCTTCATCTGCTCGTTGAGGTAGTACTCGCGCTGCGTCTTCTCCATCTGACGCTTGACGCGGCTGCGAATACGCTTCTCAACCTGCAGCACCGCGATCTCGCTCTCCATGAGCGTGTAGACCTGCTCAAGGCGATCCGAGATGACGGTGGTCTCAAGGATCTTCTGCTTGTCGGCGATCTTGATGGCTAGGTGCGAGGCGATAGTGTCGGCCAGCTTCGAGTAGTCCTCGATCTGGCTCACCGTGCCCAGCACTTCCGGCGAGATCTTCTTATTGAGCTTCACATAGCTCTCGAACTGGGACACCGCCGAGCGGGCCAGCGCCTCGACTTCCTCCGTGTTGCCGATCTCTTCCGTAACGCGCTCGACCTCAGCCTCGAAGAAGTCCGGATTGTCCGTGTAGCGCACAATGCGCGCACGCGTAGTCCCTTCGACGAGCACCTTGACCGTGCCATCCGGCAGCTTCAGGAGCTGCAGCACGGATGCTAGCGTGCCCATCTCGTAGATCGCATCCGTTGCCGGATCGTCGTCACCAGCATTCTTCTGCGCCGCGAGCAGGATCTGCTTGTCCGAGCGCATCACCTCCTCGAGCGCGTTGATCGATTTCTCGCGTCCGACGAAGAGCGGCACGATCATGTAGGGGAAGACGACGATGTCGCGAAGTGGCAGAACAGGATAGAGCTCCCGGCCCGCCCCCTTCTCTTTGGTAGCTTTCATATCGCTCATTGTTTTCTCTACTCCCTCCGCCCGTACCGCGTCGTATACCCCGGCCGGAAAGTATGCAGAACTCGTGCCGCATCCACCTTCGTGGAGGCCGAGCCGTCCGATGACAGCATCGTCATCGACTGCGCACCCTTCTGAGTGCTGGTCGGCGCGACCTCTCGCCCAGGAGACTAGAGAGATAGGAACCCCCGGGCCGCACACAAGTCCATCAAAATGACGCTACGCTTCCGCAACCAACCGCGGGCCTCGTCAGGCGCTGGATCCCTTTTCCTCGGCCCGCTCTGAGTAGATCCGAAGCGGCCGCGCTCCGCCCTCGACCACCTCGGGCCCGATCACGATTTCTTCGACCCCTTTCATGCTCGGCAGCTCGAACATCGTGTCGAGCAAAATGGCCTCCATGATCGACCTCAAGCCGCGTGCGCCGGTCTTGCGGTCGATGGCCTTGCGCGCGATCGCCCTCAGCGCCTCCTGCGTGATGGTCAGTTTAACGTCCTCCATCTCGAAGAGCCGCTGATACTGCTTCACCAGCGCGTTTTTCGGCTCCGTGAGGATCTGGACCAACGCATCCTCGTCGAGATCGTCGAGCGTCGCAATCACCGGCAGACGACCGATGAACTCCGGGATCAGGCCGAACTTCAGCAGATCCTCAGGCTCGACATCGCGCAGCACCTCACCGGTCCGCCGTTCATCGGGCGCTATGACACGCGCGCCGAAGCCGATCGAGGTACCTTTGCCGCGCCGCGCAATGATCTTTTCCAATCCGGCAAAAGCGCCGCCGCAGATGAACAGGATGTTGGTCGTGTCAACCTGTAGGAACTCCTGCTGCGGATGCTTGCGGCCACCCTGCGGCGGGACGCTGGCGATCGTCCCCTCCATGATCTTCAGCAGCGCCTGCTGAACACCCTCGCCCGACACGTCGCGGGTGATCGACGGGTTGTCGGACTTGCGGCTGATCTTGTCGACCTCGTCGATGTAGACGATGCCGCGCTGCGCCCGCTCGACGTTGTAGTCGGCGGCCTGCAACAGCTTCAGGATGATGTTCTCGACGTCCTCACCGACGTAGCCAGCCTCCGTCAGGGTTGTGGCATCGGCCATGGTGAACGGCACGTCGAGGATGCGCGCGAGCGTCTGCGCAAGCAGCGTCTTGCCGGACCCCGTGGGGCCGATCAGCAGGATGTTCGACTTGGCGAGCTCGACGTCGTTGTTCTTGGCCGCGTGGTTCAACCGCTTGTAGTGGTTGTGCACCGCGACCGACAGCACACGCTTCGCGTGCTCCTGCCCGATCACGTAGGAATCGAGAACCGCCATGATCTCCTGCGGAGTGGGCACGCCGTCGCGGGACTTCACCAGGGTGTTCTTGTTCTCCTCCCGGATGATGTCCATGCAGAGCTCGACGCATTCATCGCAGATGAATACCGTCGGCCCGGCGATCAACTTTCGCACCTCATGCTGGCTCTTGCCGCAGAAGGAGCAGTACAGGGTGTTCTTTTCTTGCTGGGCCATTCGCTCGTCTCACCCTCGCCGGCAGGCGCTAGAATTGACGGTTCCCACGAGCACCTTAGCCGGTATCTGCATAGGTGCTGAATCCATTTAGCTGATCTGAGCACGCTAAGTGCCTCATGATCAAGAATGGATTAACGCCTTCGGAGCCACGCCGTATCCTCCGGCGTCGTGGCCGCCACACCACAGCAGCCCGACACAAGCATCGGTTCAAACGATGTTGGCACAAGGTGGCCGCAATGCGGCTTGGCGATCTCAACTGAGTCTCAGCTTAAACCTGAGGTCGTTCCCGTGTGGTCTCCTGGACCACGCCGGCAGGGCCGGCGCGGTTGACACCTTTGTGGGGCTACGTCGATCGCACTCCTGATCTTAGGAGGTCTTGCCATCGAGCGAAGCCTCAAACTCATCGCGCTTGGTCAGGACGCGATCCACGATGCCGAACTCGCAGGCCTGCTCAGCCGTCATGAAGTAGTCACGGTCCAGGGTCCGTTCAATTGTCTCGTACGTTTGCCCGGTATGCTTCACGTAAATCTCGTTCAGCCGCCGCTTCATCTTGATGATGTCTTCGGCGTGCCGCTCGATATCGGAAGCCGTTCCCTGGAAGCCACCGGACGGCTGGTGGACCATGATACGGGCGTTCGCCAACGCATACCGCATCCCTTTTTCGCCCGCGCAGAGGAGAAGGGAACCCATCGAGGCAGCCTGCCCGATGCACAGCGTCGCGACCGGCGGCCGAATGAACTGCATGGTATCGTAAATGGCCATGCCGGAGGTCACCACGCCGCCGGGGGAGTTGATGTACATGGAGATCTCTTTCTTCGGGTTCTCGGCCTCCAGAAAGAGAAGCTGCATGCAGATCGAAGCGGCCGACTGGTCCTCAATGGGGCCGGTCACGAAGATGATCCGCTCCTTCAGCAATCGTGAAGGCAAGTCATACCCGCGCTCGCCGCGCGTGGTTTGCTCGACCACCATTGGCCAGAAGGTGTTGGTGTAAGTGTCGATGGGGTCGCGCATGGGCTCGTCTCTCCTATTTAGCGGCCGCCGTCGGAGTCTCGGTGGCCGCCTGAAATTCTGTCGTAAGAATCCTGGACTGTATTTAGTAAAGCAGGCAAGCGTTGTCGCCCCCTCCCAGCCCAGTAGGATCAACCTCAGGTAGCTACGGCCCTGACGAAAGGCAACAAGCGGCTCGCCCGCAGCATTGCCGCATTACTCCTCGTCGGGCTCCGGCTTGAACAGCTCCTCGCGGTCGACCCTCTTATCCTCGACCTTGGCTTGCGCGAGGATGTGATCCACAACCTTCTCCTCGAAGATGGGCGCGCGTAGCTCGGCGAGGGCACCGGGATTCTTCTCGTAGAATTCGTAAACGTAGCGCTCCTGGCCGGGGAACCGGCGGGCCTGCTCCACGAGGGCACGGCGCATCTCGTCCTGGGTGATCTGGATTCCGGCCTTCTCGCCCACCTCGCCGAGGATGAGGCCCAGCCGCACCCGCCGCTCGGCGATCTTGCGGTACTCCTCCTTCGCCTGCTCCTCGGTCTTGCCCTCATCCTCGAAGGTACGGCCGGCCTGCTCGAGCCCCTGCGTCACTTGGCTCCAGATGCTCTCGAACTCCCGCTCCACCAGGGTTGGCGGCAGCTCAAAGTCATGCCGCTTCTCCAGCTCATCTAGAAGCGCCCGTTTCACCTTGGCACGGGAGGCCTGGTCGTACTCGCGCTTGATCTGCTGGACCACGAGTTCGCGCAGCTTCTCCAGGTTTTCGGCGCCGAGCGTCTTCGCGAACTCGTCGTTAACCTCTGGCCGCTTGGGGACCGCGACCTCCTTCACCTTAACGTCGAACGTCGCATCCTTGCCGGCCAGCGATTTCTCCGGGTAGTCGTCCGGGAACTTGGCTGAAATCGTACGCTCCTCGCCGGCCTTGACGCCTTTGAGACCGTCCTCGAATCCCGGGATGAACCCGC
>QGVC01000281.1 GCA_003242645.1 Pseudomonadota bacterium | reverse complement strand
CCCTTAACGCCTGCCCTTTAACACAAGAAACTGGTGAGGGATCCCTGGCGGACGCACATGCACTGCGTTCGTGGCGGGCGGCTGCGACGGCGTGCGGATGCAGCACAATAAGACGATGGAGCAACCCATGTCGAAGCACCTTCATCCAAGGTCCGTTCCCAAGTCGGGGGGTTCGGGGTTTCGTCGTCGCGGGCACTGGCCGAGTAAGTTGGAGGCCGGTAGCTCAGCCCGGCGAGCGGATGAGTGGTGTCGTGTGCTTCTGTGGCGACTTAAACCGTTTCACCCACCAAGTATTATCTAGCTCCAAGACCGCCGGGCTGGCTTGTGCGCCGTAGGTACGAACGTGATCGGAGTTTCAGAATGCTCAGTCAGATGAGCGCCTTGCCTTGACCCCGGCCAGATGAATGAAGGCCGACCCAAGCTAGCTCGGGCCGGCCTTCTGCGCCGTCTTCCCCCGTGGCAACTCGCTGACGATCACATCGGTAGCCGGGCGATCTGATACGAAAAGTAGTTGTCTATGGCCGTGACGATCGAGTCCGCGACCTTGTTCCGCCAGGCGTTGGATTTCAAATTGCGGGCGTCCTGAGGGTTCGTCACGTAAGCAAGCTCGATCAGCACAGACGGGACCTTCGCCGTCTTCAAAACCCGGAAGTTCGCCTCGCGATCGGCATTCGGCCGCATCTCGGTGGAGACGCTCATGAATTGGATGACTGAGCGCGTGAACGTATTGGTGCGCTCCTTGTTGACGGCAATCTCCCTCGCTGCGAGGTCGGCGAGGATCGACCTGATGGCGCGCGCGTCACTCCGTTCGACGCCTGACAACTCTTCGTTGGTCAGCACAGCGTTGACGACCTCGGAGCTGGCGGACCGCTGCAATGCCTGCGCAGTGCTTTCTCTCAGAGAATAGATTGTAGCACCACGTGCATGGGCGCCAGCATAGTCGGCATGAACTGCGATGAAGAGAGCCGCCTGGTTGCGTTCGGCAATCTCACGACGCTCATCCAGCGAAATGAAGACGTCGGAATCCCGCGTCATGATAACACGGTAGCGGCCAGTCGCCTCAAGCTTATCTCGCAAGACACGACTGAACGCCAGAACAACGTCCTTTTCGACGACACCGTTTTTCTTGGCTCCGGAGTCGTGGCCGCCGTGACCAGGATCGATCACGATGACAGGCTTGTAGGCGCGCGCGATGATCTCCTCCGGCCGTGAGGCTGGGCGCGGCAACGGTGGCTGCACCAACTGGAGCTTGGCAGCCTTTGATTTCTCCGGGTGGAGGGCCGAAGCAGCCGGCGCGAGATCGAGCTCGAGATGGTGGCCACGGTCCTGTTTGACGATTTCCGAGCGCTTCACGACAACCGGCGCGCGTACGTCTATCACGATACGAGAGCGTCCGGGCGCCGAAAGTCCGACCCGGAACGACTTTACAAGCCCGGTCTCCAGGTCATCAGCTGCGTTGGGCAGCCGCATCTTCACGTTCGGCAGAGATACGACGACGCGGTTCGGATTGCTGAGCGAGAGGACCTCGAACTCGACAGCCTTCTCGAGCCAGACCACAAAACGGGTGGCCGGCAAGTTGGTCGCGTTTGGGCCTGCAGGTGCGGCGGAGACAGGGGTTGTATGGAAAATGAAGCTGGCGAGAAGGAGCAGAACGAGACCAAAGATGGCAGCCTGAATGTCGAACGCGGCAGCTCGAATGGTCCGTACTCTGCTTACACTCATCCTACGCAAACTCCGGAACGCGGAGGACTGACAACTGACTACGCTGGCTTCTGATGAAGCCTAATCGTGGCTTTTTGCTGATGCCTCCAAGGTAATCTTATGATGCGGGAAAGGTTACCGATCAATGAACGGGGCGGAGCTCCGCCCGGTCGCTCGTTGAACTGATGGGCTGAGCGGAATGGCTTGGCCCCTTAGAGAAGCTCCTCGAACGGAACAATCGTGGACTTGACCGTCTTCATCGCCATGGCTTGCGCAATGGCGTCCTTGATCCCTTGCTCCGTGAATGGGAACAGCGTCTGCATCTTGCGCCAGGGATACTTGTCGCGCGCCTTGTAGAGCATCTCGATGCCAAGGGGCAGGTCATTCGCCGTGAAGGCCCAGGAGCCGAGAATGTTGATGTCCTTAGCGCAGATGCGATGCCAGTTCGTCATGATGCTGCCTGCATCCGTGAACTGACCCATCTCCACATAGGTGCCACCGTCCCTGAGGAACTCGATGCCCTCGGGGCCAGCTGATGGGTGGCCTGAGCAGTCCATGACGAGATCGGCCCCATAGCCGCCCACGATGTCCCGCACGCGTTTGATGCGCTCTTCGGGTGAGGTCACCTCCTCTATATTGACCGTCGCCTCCGCCCCGAACTCACGCGCAAGCCTTAACCGCGGCTCTTCTGGCGCTCCGACGGCGATGACGCGCCCGGCGCCCATCTCGCGCGCAGCGGCGATAGCCAGAATTCCGATAGGCCCCGTTCCCTGGATTACGACGGTGTCGTTCCACTTGAACCCGCCCACCTTCACCGCGCGATTGAACGCCCGGATGCAAGATGTGAGCGGCTCCGAAAGCGTTCCGAGCAGCAGGCTCATGTCGTCCGGGAGCTTGTAGATCTTTGTACCCGGGAACTCCTCGAGATCGACGTAAACGTACTCGGCCCAGCCGCCCCAGAGATGGGGTGGCTTTTCGAAACCGATGTAACGGCCGTAGTAGACAGGCGTCAGGCACTTGTTCGCGTGCTCGGGGTAGTGCTTGCACCAATCGCAGAAGCCGCACGGCATCAGCGGCGGGAGCATCAGCTTCGACCCGACGCCAATGGGTTTACCCATGAAATCGGTCTTCAGCTCAGAGCCGATCTCGACGATGACGCCGGCGAGCTCATGCCCCAGCGTGAAAGGCCACGGCAGCGGCTTCGGCCAGTGGCCTTTCAGAATGTGCTGATCCGTGCCGCAAACGCCGCACGCTGCAATCTGGATGAGCGCGCCTTTGGGCGGCACCTTGGGCCACGGCACTTCCCTGATCACGGGGTCAGCGCCCGGACCGTCGAATGTTGCTACACGGATGGTTTTGCGCGACCCTGGCGCCATTGCCATGTTTCCTCCCGACTAAGAGCTTTGCGGCCCTCTCTTTTGACCTGGCACATTCTTACTCGACGGCCTCGTCCTGACCGGCGTCCATCGCAAGCTCCTGCGTACCCCTCGCAGGCGTGGTCTTTGCCGCGATCACCTGTCCGTAGACACGTAACAGTCGCGACCGAGGGCGGAGGCGGCCGCCTTATTCAGACAGCCCTCATTAACGAGATGACCAGCGCTTGCCCCGGGGACAGCAATGAGTACAGCTTCCCTCGTGTGCCTTACTTGATCGCTTCGCGGTACCAATCGGCGATGGCCTCGCCAGTCATGAAGGCAACACCCTCCTTCTGCCGGATATAGCTAAGGAGCTCATCGAGAAAACGAATTCGGTGCGGCACCCCTGTGATGTACGGGTGAATGCTGATCGCCATAATCCGGGCGTTGTCTGCGCTTTCGCGATATAGCTGATCGAACTGCTCGCGACCGCGGTTGAGCAGCTCATCGGAGCGGTGGTGCTGCAGAGCATAAATAGTGATGTCGTTCGTCTCGACCGTGTAAGGAACGACGATCATCGGACCGTGCGCAGTCCGAAGCTGGGTGGGGAGATCGTCGACCACCCAGTCAGCCACGTACTCGATGCCGGCTCCGCGCAGCAGGTCTAGTGTTTCCTCGGTTTCCGTGAGGCCTGGGCTCTCCCAGCCACGTGGCGGCCTCCCAGTGAACTTGCGGATGGCCTCGATAGTGTCCTCGATTGCTTTCTTCTGGTTCTCCACGCGATGCATGGGCCCTTGCACGTAGCCGTGACCCATGAATTCCCAACCGGCTTCGCGTGCTGCGCCAGCGACGCGGGGGTAGCTCTCGCAGACATGACCATTGATGGCGAGAGTCGGAGTGATCTTGTGGCGTTCCAGCACGGACATGAACCGCCAGAAGCCGACGCGCATCCCGTACTCGTGCCAGGACCAGTTCGGAACGTCTGGGATTAGCGGCTGGCCCATCGGAGGAGGCAGCACGGTGCGCGGTTGCGCCCGCTCGATGCTCCACTCTTCGACATTGACGATGACCCAAACCGCCATACGCGCTCCGCCCGGCAGAACAAGCTTCGGGCGGTCAACGATAGCCTCGTATGTCAGTCGATCACTGAGCAGCGCCATGTCTCCTCCCATGTCTTGCCGCTGGAATTCCCGACGTTGCGCGCTGCGCTCAGGTCGACGGCGCGCGTATCGTTCTGCCGCTGGATCTTAGCGCGCACCCACTACCATTCAAGCAACTTTCTTGATGATCAGCGGGTTTCGTCTCCGTCAACTTGCTCAGTAGGTCGGCGGAGAGTTCACCCAGACGACGCGCGCAACCGTATCGCCGACATTGCGATAGGAGTGAGGTCGGGTGGACTCGAAGAAGAAAGAGTCTCCAGGCTCAAGCACGACCGACTCGCCATCGACCGTCAGCTCCAGGCGCCCCTCGACCACATAGCCGACCTCTTCACCCTCGTGCTCTATGGCGCCATCGCTGGCACCTCCAACGTCGATGACGTGCAATTGCGCCTGAAGCAGCCCGCGGAGAATGAACGGCGTAAGACTCTCCAGCTTAATGCCTTTACCCCGGCGTGGCGCACCTTCGGAAAGTGCCGGCCGCGTCCCGGCGCGCAGCACATGAACCTTGCGGTCGTCGAGCTCGGTAAAGAGCTCGCCGATCGACGTGCCGAGCGCCCGTGCAATGCGGTGAAGCATGTTTATGGAG
>QGVC01000280.1 GCA_003242645.1 Pseudomonadota bacterium | reverse complement strand
CCTTCTGTCTAACCTCTGCCATTTATTTTTGCTGTGTTAGCTCCTTTGGCCTGAATGCCAGTAACCTGCTGCGTGCCACCACCGCATTGCTCAACACCGAGAACAGCTCCTGTTCGACCGACTACCTGACCATTAGCGTTTGTACAAACGTCAGTTAGGCCGGGCCCTAACCCCTCAAAGATGACCTGCGACAGCGCTGGTGCCGCACCGAGCGCTACAAGTTCTACAGCGCTGACCACCCCGAGCACTACCGTGCCGCTCGCTAGACCCAGAACTCGCGATCTGAAACTCGTTAATCTTCAGCTGGGTCCTAAACCTGTTCTTCGTGTGATCCCGTGTAATCTAGGTAGGCGGTGCTCTCCTTCGTGCAAGACCGAACAAAGCCAATTTGCGCAATCAATCATGGTCTGATCCCTCCAAATCCGACGCCTACTGAATAACCTAGTTCTCCATAAAGTTTAGTATCAGTTTTGCCACAACTAATGCGTGTAATGACGTTCCGTATACGGATCGTTCCAACGAGCCGCGGGAGGATCTTCCAAAACCGGGGAGGTTCGGGCCGCCGTCCGCAGAAATTGGGGATCGGGTTATAGGGGTGTTTTGTCGGCAAGCGATGGCGAAAGCGGTTGAGAGCGAATCGCCGGGCCCGGGAAAAGGCGCTTGGATTGTTCTGTTGATCGCAAAATAAAAAGGGACGGCTCGAAGGTACGTCCCGACAATCGGCTGGTCCAATTTGCTGCGACGAGCGGGTCGGATACCCGTTCGTCCTGGATGGCAGCTTCTATCTTCTCACAGGCTTACCCTAGCCTCAGCCTGTGTTGCATAGCCCCTTATCGCTATTCCTCGCTGACGGCGGAGTTCCCTCCGCTGGGGAAAAGCACAGCCTGGGCTCACCCAAAGCTGGCGGCTGCAGGTCCGCGGCTACCGGTCCATTCTGTAAAGACCCTCGGTACGGCTCAGACCCCCTCACGTTCCCCCAGATCAACGGGATCGTAGCTATCCAGGATGTCGAACGCCTGGCCCACCTTGCTCTCGTCGACCCGGGCTATGACCGTCGCGCCACCCTCGCTGATGCCCTCTTCATAAACACGCTTGTCGTCCTCCGAGGCGAACACGTTGGAGATTGCATCAGACATTGTTTCCCAGATGCTGGGCTCCTCGTGCTCAGCACCGTAGGGGCCTGCGGCGGCTGCCTCACCCGGTTCCGGAAGGGCCACGATCGTGATGTTGTCTCGCGGAATGCCGATCGCCACGAGGTCGTCCACGGCCGACATCGCGGCCTCTCGCTGGTCGTAAAGCGCTGTGAGGGTCCGCTCCATGGTGAGCTCCTTCTCGGCGTTCTCGTGGCTCCACCTTGGCGTGCTCTTCGCGTTCGCCCACTCGGCCGGTAGATCTAGAAGCCGGCATAACTCGACAACGAGCTGCTCTCGTGTCCTTGACTGGTTAACTGTCGTGTACCCCGAATGTTCCCGCGCACTTTGCGCGTGGCCGTAGCAAGGTCTCCTGGTTGGCGCAGCGACGTGGCAGCCCCCTAATCGGAATGGCAGCCGCTGCAAGTGCCGCCAACGGCCGTCATCCACAGGTGCAGCCGCCCAAAGCCTCCCCTCGCCCGAGCTCCCATGCCAACCTTCGCTCCTGATTCGACAGGGGTATGGAATGGGGGGATTGGCAAAACTCGCGCTGGCCAACGGTCAGCGAGCGGCATTCCTTGGCGTCGAGCGGTCCGTCCGTGGTCTGAGATGGCGAGAGCGGATCGATCCCGCAGACCTCAACCTCGCGGCGGCTATCAGCCAGCATCACGATCTGCCGGAGCTTCTTGGCCGGGTGCTGGCCGCCCGTGGCGTCGGCCTCGACGAAGTGCCGACCGTGCTCGACCCGACCATAAAGGCTCTGATGCCGGACCCGAGCGTGCTGCAGGACATGGACAAAGCGGCCGTTCGGCTGGCCGATGCCATCGTAGCCCGCGAGCGCATCGCGCTTTTCGGCGATTACGATGTGGACGGCGCGGCGTGCGTCGCCCTGCTCCAACGGTTCCTCGCCCACCACGGGCTCGGCTGCCGCACTTATATTCCTGATCGCCTGTTCGAGGGCTACGGCCCGAACGTCCCCGCGATCGAGAGCCTCGTAGCCGAAGGCGCCCAACTGATCGTGACCCTGGATTGCGGCACCACCAGCTTCGAGCCCCTTGCCGTAGCTCGCCGGATGGGAGTCGACGTCATCGTCATCGACCATCACCAGGCCGACGAGCAGCTCCCCGAGGTCCACGCCCTCGTCAACCCGAACCGCCAAGATGACCTTTCTGGCCTGGGGTATCTTTGCGCGGCAGGCGTGGCATTTCTCGTGCTCGTAGCGGTGGCGCGTGAGCTCCGGCGGCGGGGCTACTATACGGCCGCACGCCCCCCGGCCGATCTCCTGACGCTCCTGGACCTGGTGGCACTCGCGACCGTGTGCGATGTGGTCCCGCTCACCGGCCTCAATCGCGCCTACGTTGTCAGAGGCCTCCAGGTGATGCGATCGCGCCGGAACGTCGGCCTCACTTCCCTGTTCGATGCGGCTGGCCTTGCTCAGGCGCCAACGCCTTACCATCTTGGGTTTGTATTGGGCCCACGCATCAATGCCGGCGGACGGATCGGCGATGCCGCGCTTGGGGCGCGGCTTTTGGCGACCGACGACGAGGTGGAAGCTGCTCGCATCGCCCAGCTACTCGACAAGCTCAACCGGGAGCGCAAGGCGATCGAGACGGAGATGCTCGAGCAGGCTTTGGCCGAGGCGGAGCAGCACCTCGAGGCGGACCCGAATTTGCCGATTCTGATGCTGGGCTCGGACAGCTGGCACAAGGGCGTGGTCGGGCTGGTCGCCAGCCGTGTGACCGAGCGTTTTCACCGTCCTTCCTGCGTCATCTCCTGGGAGAATGACATCGGGACGGCGTCGCTGCGGTCTGTCCCGGGCGTCGATATTGGCGCGGCGGTCCGGGCGGCGGTTGCGAAAGGCCTTCTGATCAAGGGCGGTGGCCACGCTATGGCGGCGGGGCTCACGGTCGAGAAAGCGCGATTGTCGGACTTGCGGGATTTCTTCTGTGACGTGCTCAGGTCAGCCGCAATGCTCGCGCGGTCCGCTGCCGGGCTGGACATCGATGGCGCCATGACCTCGGGCGGCGTCACGGAAGAGTTGCTGCAGCTCATCGATCGAGCGGGCCCCTACGGGCAAGGCAATCCACAGCCGCGGTTCGCCTTCCCGGCCCACCGCATCAGGTACGCTAAAGTCGTCGGCGAGCGCCACGTGCGCTGTGTCGTTGAAGCGGGAGATGGCTCGCGGGTTGACGCGGTCGCTTTTCGGGCTGCGGGCCAGCCGCTCGGCGACGCCCTCCTTTCGACCGGCGGTCTGCCGATCCACGTCGCGGGCACGCTGCGCCGCGATACGTGGGGCGGCCGCGACCGCATCGAGCTTACGATCGATGATGCCGCCGATCCGCGCCGCTCGCGCTAGCAAGCACCGTACCAAGCCGACTCTGCCTCGGCCATGTGTGGATCGGACGGCGAGGCGAACGAGGTGACACTCCCTGCCCTTGCCAGGTCCGCCGAACCCCCCTATACAGCCTGGGCCAACGCTCCCTTCGTCTATCGGTTAGGACGCCAGATTTTCAATCTGGAAAGACGGGTTCGACTCCCGTAGGGAGCGCCAACGTTCTCCTAAGCCTCTGATCTCCAAAAGGAATCGCGATTTCAGTCACTTAGCCCCGCCGCAGACTTCTTGGACTCGATCGCTTTCCGCCGCAACGTATGAAAATAGGGCGTGGGCGAGCGGAGCTCGCTCGTGAGCACCCGCACGGCCCAGGATGAGGAAGCTGGCTCCGTCACGGCCTTGATGAAGAGCTCCAGCAGACGTCGCAGCTTTTGCTGCGGGTCACCTTCACCTTCCACCACAGATTCCAAAGCCTGGAAGCTCACAAAACGGTGGTGCGCCTCAATGAGGACCTCCTCTTCGTGGCTCCGGTGCGATCGATCGAAGTGCTCGTTGGGAAAACGTTTCCGTACTTCGTGCCGGGGCTGCTCGGGCTCGCCCTGTCGGTCATCGGCAGCCTGGTCTTGGTCGGCGTGCCACTGCGGGGCTCGCTGCTCGTCCTCACCGGCGTGTCGATCCTCTACCTGCTGGTCGCGCTGGGCATCGGTCTCGTCATCTCGTCCGCCACGAAAAGCCAGTCCCTGGCAGTCAGATTACCGCCACCGCCTTCGCAGGCGATCGCCTTGACAGTGAGTCGAGATCACCTGCCGGACACTCTCTCTGATTACTCTCACACGTGCTGCGACGGAAAAGAAAATGCTTTGGACGTTAGCCCGCAACTACCCCTAATGTTGTAGCTCCTAAAGATGTACGCTCAAAAGGCAAAAAAGCGTTTCATAATGCTTGAATTGACAGCGCCTCGTTCAATTGCTCGCATGGGGAGAGTTATTACCTGACCCCATTACTCGAAGGAGTCCGACCAAAAAATGTGTTAGCCCTCTATCGTAAAACCTTTCCCAACAAGTTGAAACTGAGTCTCAAACCGAAATTTCAATGCGTTGCTAACGGTTAGAGCAACATTGCAACTCCGTATCAATCCAGCATCATCTCTCTCCAGGCACTTGCTGCCGCGATCGCTAACGCGATTGACTTGGCGACGATCCGGGCAGCGCCGGAGTAATCTTGAGAACGAGATAAGTGGAAATAGCGCTCCCCAACCCTTACCTGTTTTGGCCGCGCTGACACGCGCTTTGGACAAAGCTGGGGTACGATACGGTGTCATTCAGGATACCTCCGGCCTCAGGA
>QGVC01000015.1 GCA_003242645.1 Pseudomonadota bacterium | reverse complement strand
CGGCCGAGGTCGAGCATGTCGAGAGCTTTGCGACCAACATTGGCGGCGCCGACGTTCGCGAGTTCATGGCGCAGGATGGCGTAAGCCCGGTTGGCGAACACAATCGTGGTGATGTCGAGCTGCTCGCGCGCCTGCGTCCACAGCGCCTGCACCGAGTACATGAACGAGCCGTCCGCCTGCAGCGCAATCACCTTGCGGTCGGGACAGGCGATGGCCGCACCCACCGCCATTGGCGGCCCGATGCCGATGGAGCCGCCCATGTTGCGCAGCCAGTCGTGCGGCTGGGCGGTGTGGGTGGGCGGCAAGAAGTTGCGGCTGGCTGTGATGCCTTCGTCGACAACGATGGCATTTTCGGGCATCAGCGCAGCCACCGAGCGTGCAATGCCGATGTCGGTGATGCGACCTGTGGCCGGTGCGGGTGGATCCAGGCTGGCGACGTCGGCCGCGCAGTCGTTGGCGCCCAGCTCATCAGCCAGCCATTCGAGCGCGTGGACCACATCCTCCTCGGGTCGCGCCAGCGTGTGGAACTGAGCGTCCGGCTGAGCGAGCAGGCTCGGTTTGCCGGGATAAGCGAAGAAAGCCACAGGGCGCTTTGAGCCGGCGAGAACGATGCGCTTAAATCCCCGCAGCCTCTCAACAGCGTGATCCACCGGATAGGGAATGCAGTCGACCGGCACGCGGCCTGCGCCGCGCTCCATGCGCGCGTTGAACGTCTCAGCCGAAAGTTGCGCGCCAGTCTTCCGAGCGATCTTACTTGCCAGCTCCAGGCCGCGCTGGCGTAAGGCCACTCCGCCCAACAGAATGAGCGTCGGCTCGCCGGAACGCAGCACCGTCACCGCTTCCTCAATGGTTTTTGAATCGACGCGGCGACGTTCCGGAATGGGCGGAACCTGCGCAATTCCGCTGCCCATGTCCCAAGCCGTGTCGCCTGGGAGGATGAGCGTCGCGACACCAGTTGGCGGTGAGCATGCGGCGACGATGGCTGCGGCCCCATCGGCAGCAACGGATTTCGCATTAGGCGACGTGCGGACCCACTTCGAGAACGGCCGCGCAGCCGCCTCAATGTCGGAGGTCAGCGGCGCGTCATAAGCACGGTGCCAGGTTGCGTGGTCACCAACGATGTTGACCACCGGCGTCGACGCTTTCATCGCGTTGTGCAGATTGGAAAGGCCATTCGCCAACCCCGGCCCGAGGTGCAGCAGGGTGGCGGCCGGCCTCTCTGCCATGCGCGCGTAACCATCCGCCGCCCCCGTCGCCACGCCTTCGTGAAGCGCCAGCACGCAGCGCATACCTTCCACGCGGTCGAGCGCCGCCACGAAGTGCATTTCCGACGTGCCTGGATTGGCGAAGCAGACGTTCACGCCTCCGGCAACCAGCGTGCGGACCAGGCATTCCGCACCATTCATCTGCGTCTGCGTGCCTTCCTCCATGAGATCCTCTCCAACCATTTGCGATGCTCGGCCGGTTATCAGGCTCGGAAAGGGCGGCTAATGTCGAAACCACGGAGGAAACCCAAGGAGGCCGACAATGAGCGAGACAACCGCGCCGGACAATGGCGTTGCAGTTATCACGGGAGGCGCGTCGGGAATAGGTTATGCGACGGCAGTGCAGCTCCATGCGGCGGGATGGAAGCTGGCCATCCTGGATATCGGCGACGAGGCTCTGGAGTCTGTTCGGCAGAGCCTCGGCGGCAAGCCCGGCGTCCGGGTCGCGAAGGTCGACGTGACGGACGAGCCCGCGGTCGAGCGCGAGCTGGCCGCGATCGAGGACAAGCTCGGGCCGATAACGGGTGTCGTTAATTCAGCCGGGATCGCCGCCGATCGGCACGTTTTCGATACGCCCATCGACCTGTTCCGGCGGATTTTGGACATCAACGTGGTCGGCACCTTCATCGTGGCCCGCGCGGCAGCCCGCCATATGCAGAAGCGGGGACGCGGCGCGATCGTCAATCTCGCCTCTGTGACGGGTCTCCGAGGCTCGAAGGGCCGTTCAGCCTATGGCGCATCCAAAGGCGCAGTGGTCGTGCTGACGCAGGTGATGGCGAACGACCTCGCCCGCTACGGCATTCGCGTCAATGCTGTGGCGCCGGGGCCGGTCGATACACCGCTCGTCGAAGCCATGCACACGCCCGAGGATCGGGAGACGTGGACGCGATTCATTCCCATGCGCCGCTACGGCCGCCCCGAGGAAATCGCCGAAACCATCTGCTTTCTGCTCGACGAGAAGCGCGCGAGCTACATCACGGGAGAGATCATCGCCGTCGACGGAGGATTCCGCGGGGCGGGAATCATCGTTCAATAATTCACACGTAAATCATCTTCCGCGTCATGCCGCCGTCGATGATGAGCTCGGCGCCGGTGATGAAGCCGGCATCGTCCGAAAGGAGATAGGAAACGGCAGCGGCAATGTCTTCCGTGCGCCCTACTCTCCCAATAGGATGCTGCGCGTGATCCTCTGGGCTTAGCGGGCCGGATTTGCCCGTGTCGATCCAGCCCGGCGAAATGCAGTTCACACGCACATCCGGCGCCAAGGTCATCGCCAGAGCGTGCGTGAGCGCAACGAGGCCGCCCTTGCTGGCGGAATACGGCAGGGTGTTCGGCTCGGACATGTGCGCCCGGGTCGAGGCAATCAAGATCATCGCCCCTTTGGCCTCGCGTAAAGCTTTCTCCGCCTCCCGGGCCAGAAGGAACGCCGCCGTCAAATTCACGGCCAGCACGCGGTTCCAGGTCTCAAGGGTCAGCTCCGAAAGGGGGCCCGTGGGATTGATGCCGGCGTTCGAGACAATGGCATCGATCCGGCCAAATTGTTGAAGGCTCGTCTTTACAAGGCGCTGGATATCGGCCTCGACGCCCACGTCACAGACGACGCTCAAAGCATTGGCCGGCTTTGCCACAGTTTCGAGGGCCGCGCCGTCGATGTCAGCCAACACAGGCTGCCAACCCTCGTGCGCCAGACGAATAGCGGTGGCAGCGCCGATCCCGTGCGCCGCGCCGGTAACGATCACAACCTTCTTGTCGGAAGCACCCATCCCTTTTCCGTCAATGCCTTCGCCACATCAAACCGCAAGAAACGCTTTTGCGTTTCGCCGGTTCGCCTAACAAGTCCGACCTTCGTGCCTTGGAACGTCTCCGGCCAGATACCTATCTAAATTCTTGGCGGAGGACTTGATCTTCCGCATGGCTGGCAAGGCGCTCCTGGTTGAAGTTGGAGCAGGTGCGAAACTGCAATCCAAGAGGCGAATGCAACGGCATTCGCCCGGAGCACCGGGAGAACAGGATAGGTGCTATGAAAGTAAACAAGAGCGCAGACTATCTCCACTTATCTTTCCATGGCATGGAGCCATCCGAATCAATCAAAGCGAAAGTCCAAGAGTACGTCGACAAGCTTCAAAAGCGTTACAGTGACATCACGAGCTGGCACATCCACGTGAATGGGCCGACCCCTGGAACAGGCCAGTTCAAGGTAACAATCGAGGCTCGTGTTCCTGGGGCCGAAATTGCTGTTGGGCGGAAGCCTGGAGATATCAATGCCCACGCCGATGCGCTCGTTGCCCTACGTGACAGTTTCGCCGCCATCGAGCGCCGGCTGAAGAAGCGGCGCCGCCAGCAATATGGGGAAGTCAAATATCACGAAGGAAAGCCCCAGGGGCAAATCTCCGATATTTTCCATGAACAGGGTTACGGTTTCGTCGACGTTAATGATGGCCGCCGCGTCTACTTCCATAGAAATGCGGTGATCGAGGAATCTTTCGAGGATCTGAACGTCGGCGATCCGGTGGAGCTGACGATCGCGGCAGACGAAAGCCCACGGGGCCCGCAGGCCACCAGCGTCCGCCGCATCCGACCCATGCGCTACAATCCGCAGCCGGTCTGATTAGTCGAAATCTCATCTTCAAAATGCATCGGCCACCGCCTCGAGCGGTGGCCGATAGTTTTTTTGGTTTAATATCAGTCGACTGCCTAATACCTATACAGCCCTGCCACCGGCCCGAGCCTGGCTTCAAAATCCTCCGGCATCGTAAAGACGTCGCCGCTGCGGATCAGGGTCTCGATGGCCAAGCGATTAAGAATGTCCTCGTTGCCGGGGCCTGGCTCAGGATCGATGCGAAGCACCTGAAACTCCTCATCGAAGAAGCCCCAAACGTTCGCATTTTGGGCCACGAAGATGCATTCGACCCGCCCGGCTATCGCATCCCGAAGCAGCATCTGTGGATCCTTCGTGCCGGGAATGGCAGCCCCTTCGAGCCAAGCCCGCAGGCGCCGCCGCGCATTCTCGCGATCGGCGCGGATGATCGGCTGAGCAATGCGCCACGCTTCGGAATGAAGCTCTTCCTTATTCAACCCAACGGGGTCCGATTGGATCGCATCCTGCACGATGTGCCGATAAGTCAGATGCTTGCGAAGATGCCCCAATGTGCGCGGCTCGGCTGCCAGAACGAGCGGCTCTTCGCTGCTCGCCAAGTGGCGGTCGACAGCTTTGGCCACCTCCCGAAGCAACGTGTCGAACAAGACATTTTCATAATCTTCGGGGCTCACGCCGAGCGAATGGAACTTGCCGTGATTGCCTCCGCTCGCCGGATCGCCGCGGTCGCGGGCATGAAAGCTGAGCTGATCGTCATATTCCGTGCGCTGCCGGATTTCCGCCATGCCGCGCGGCATGCCCTCGACTTCGACCTCAATGAGCTCACGCTCGCGTCCCCGATAGAACCGGATCTTCTCGCGCGAGACTGCGAGCAAATTGAAATTCTCGCCGTTCCGGAACATCGGAATCATCGGACGCAGATGATACCGTGGACTGACGACAACGAGCTCCGGAACAGACCGGGGCAATTTCACCCAATGCGTTTTTCCCTTCTCGATAAGCACGGCGAGGCCGTGCTCCTGATAGCGCCAGAACATGGATGCGGGCACACGGCCCTTCGCTTCGGCAAGAAGCTCCTCGATCTCCGGCCGGCGGACGCCCGCTGCTTGCAGTCGCTCTTCGGCCTCCTTAAGCAGGTTCGATAGTCGTATTGGGTCTTGCTCGATTTCCGGGTAGGTAAGGTGTGTCGGGAGATAGATGCTAACTCTTGGAAAACCGGTCGACTGTGCTAGCGCGATGAGATCGGCTCTTCTCATAAGCTTTCCCACTTTTGTCAGCTGGCCTTGAGGAGCGTAAGCAAAGACGCCAGCTTTTCTGTTCGTGTGCTCCGGCCCGTTAAGGAAAACTCCACTCCGGTCTGCCAGTTCCGCGACCGGAGCCACGGTATCCCCACAGGCCTTGACTGCAGCCTACCCACAGCGCTGCTGACCCAGCCTTGACATTTGCCAATATCGAGCAGGAATTCGGGTATATGCAATGGCCGAGCGGTGCCCATAAGTTAAGGGTGGGTAGATCACGGTTGGGTACAATCCCGCTTGCGGGTGACAAGCTTCATTTCAGCAACGCCATCGAATCGTCGGGTTCCAGTCGGAAATCGTCAGGAAATGGACGGTTAAGCTCCATGAAGGGATGCAGATCATGAGACATTGGGCAGCGGCACTCGCCGGTCTCCTCGTGGCAATCCCCCTGGCGGCAGCGGACCCCTTGGATGGCCACGACTGTTTCTCCTCCGACAATGATCGTCGCATCAAGGGGTGCACGGAGCTGATCGAGCGGCCCGAGGTCACCGGGCAGCTGCTGGGGTCCGCCTACGCCATGCGGGCGCTCGGCTACTCGCTCAAAGG
Organism: Pseudomonadota bacterium; assembly: GCA_003242645.1. Next base: position 16,218 of record QGVC01000015.1, on the reverse strand, counting down.
CCTCTACGACGAAGCCATCCGCGACTACGACGAGGCCATCCGGCTCGTGCCGGACTTCGCCGTGGCTCTCAACAACCGGGCCTGGGCCTATTTCAAGTCGGGGCGTGCAGAGAAAGGCCTGCCCGACGTCGAGCGCTCGCTGGAGCTGCAGCCGACAAGCCCGCACGCTTATGACACGCGGGCGCACATCCGGCAGGTGATGGGCGACCAAGAAGGCGCGCTGCGCGACTACGAGGCCGCCATGCGATTCGGCGGCGAGCGCATGGTCCAGCTCTACCAATGCGGGCTTGCGGCATTGGGTCTCTATGGCGGCCCGGTCGACGGCATCTATACTCCGATTCTGCGGCGCGCCATCGAGGCATGCGTGACCAGCAAGACCTGCGATCCCCTCCCCCCAGACGAGGAATGCCGCGCCGTCACGTCGTGACGGATCTGGTCGAGCCCGCCTGAGCCCTCGACCCGATCCGAAACGTTTCGGCATCGAGTCGAGGAGACCAGCGATGAAGTTTCTTGCCAGCTTTGCTGCGGCTTTGGTCCTGTCCCTGCTGGGGATGACCGCCTCTGCCCAGGAAAGCTCCAGCGTGAGCGCGAACGGAATCACCATTTCGCAGCCCTGGGCGCGAGCAACACCCGGCGGCGTGAAGAACGGCGCAGCTTACCTGCAGATCTCAGCTTCGGGCACCGCTGACAAGCTGGTCGACGCCCGGTCGGACGCAGCCGAACGGGTCGAGTTGCATAATCACGTCCAAGAGAACGGCGTGATGAGGATGCGCCGCGTCGAATCGATCGAGGTGCCAGCCGGCGGAACGGTGACACTTGCCCCGGGCGGCTACCACCTCATGCTGATGGGCCTGAAGCAGCCGCTCAAGGCAGGTGAGAAGTTGGACCTGACGCTGGTCTTCGAAAAGGCGGGCGAGATCAACGTGACGGCCCCAATCGAGCCGATCGGGGCCAAGGGAACAGGACATGACCATGGTCACGATCACGGCCATGGTCACGGTGAGCGCCAGCACGAGCACAAGCACTAACGCGCTGGGTTCTTTGCTCTTTAGGGAAGCGGCGGCGCCCAGCTCTAGGTCGCCGCTTTCGCTTTCTGCTTGGTCTTCCGCCCTCGCGAAGCCGCCTCAGCCTTCGCTTCGTCAACGACTTTCAGTGCATAGGCAGGCAAAGCAAACGCCGCGACGTGGAGCTCGGGCGTCCAATAGCGGGTCTCAATCTTCCGTGACTTCTGCCGGCGCGCCAACTTCGCTGCCGGGATCTCCAGATGTGCCGGCTCATCCGACCCCCAATTGATGGCGTACTCGCCGCCAAAATAGCAGGGTTGGGTGAAGATGTACGGCGCGCAACGCTTGAACAGGGAGGTAAGGATGCGCGTCGTGCTGGCAAACATGTCCGCGCAAAGGAACGGCAGGCCGTTCTGGGTCACCAGAATGCCGCCGGGTTTCAGCGCCCGCTTGCAGTTGCCGAAGAACTCCTCGGTGTGCAGCACTGCCGACGGGCCGATCGGCTCCGAACTGTCGACGATGATTGCATCGAACTGCTCGGTGGTCTCAGCCACGTACTTCAGGCCGTCGCCGATCACGATGTCAGCACGGGGGTTGTCGAAGGCGCCGCTTGAGACTTGCGGGAAGTATTTTTGTGCAAGATCGATGACGGTGCGGTCGATCTCGCAAAGCGTGGCTTTCTCGACGGAGGGGTGCTTCAACACCTCTCTGAGCACGCCGCCGTCGCCGCCGCCAATGATGAGCACCCGCCTCGGTCGCTCGAGAGCCATCAGCGGCACGTGGGCCATCATCTCGTGGTAAATGAACTCGTCAAGCGTGGTGAGCTGAAAAACGCCGTCGATAATGAGCACCGTGCCCCAGGCAGCATTCTCGAAAACAATAATGTGCTGGTGCTCCGTCTTGTCCTCGTAGAGGATCTTCTCCGCCTCCATACCGACACGCCAGTTGGCATGGAACGTCTCCTCAACCCAGCGCTTCATCGACCAGCCTCCATCGTTGTGCAGGCCATCCGCTGCCTCGATCCGAACTTCCTGGTTGCGGACAGCGAATGAGGCGCGCGCGGTCCCGGCGATCCGCACGCGCCCCATTCTTGATTCGTTAACTCTTCGGGTCAGGCCGCTCGCCGGACCTTCTCGCCGCGATCCGGAGCCTTGTGGTCGGCACCAGCCTTCCAGCTCTGCTCCGTGAGCCCTTCGCCGCGCCTGTGCTCCTTCACAACCATGTGCTGCGCGTCGAACGCATTCTTGAGCACATCGATCGTGAGGTGAGGCTTGGCATTGCCACACATGAACACATCGAGGGCCGCATAGTTGGCCTCGGGCCAGCTGTGAATGCTGATGTGGCTCTCCGAGAGGACAGCCACGCCCGAAACGCCGCCATTTGGCGTGAAGTGATGCAGGTGGATGTGCAGGAGGGTCGCTCCCGCCACCTCCACACACCGCTTCAGTGTCCGCTCGATGTGCCGCAGATCGTCGAGCCTCTTCGCGCCGAAGAGGTCGATGATCAGGTGGCTACCGGCGAAGCGGACGCCATCGCGTTCGATGAAGTAGTCCTTCCTGTCCTCGCGCGACCCGCGCACTTGTTCGCCATTTTGCGCACCGGGCGCTTTTCCAAAGTCTTCCTTTTGGGCGGTGCTTGAACGAGTCAAGTCCATCCCCAATTGGAAGAGGGTGTCGTCGTAGGCCATGTGACCCTCCCCAACCAGCAGACAGAGGTGACCCGCCCGCTCCTTACCCTTTGGGGTTCCAGGGAACTCCTTTGACCTTTGGGGCAGGGGGACGAACGGAGAGCACCCATATGCGATCAATGGGCTTTCTAATCAAGTGCAAAATTGCCTTACCCGGCAAATTTTTGTCGGCCGCGTTTACGAGCCGCTACGACGTTTGATTTGCTTGTCGTGCAAGGCCTTTTTCTGCGTCGCAGCTAGCCCTCAGCCTCGCTTTCCCGTATCTAAAATCGGTCACGAAACTGGGAGTTCAACATGCATCCCGAGTACGAGACTCTGCGCCTCGACGAGCCCGTTCCGCACGTCACCGTCATCACGATGAATCGGCCGCACGTCCTCAATGCGTTGAACACGCAAATGATGGCCGAGCTACGTGACTGCTTCGCCTCCTACTACGTCGATCAGGGCGAGACGCGCTGCCTCGTGCTCACGGGATCTGGCGAGAAAGGCTTTTGTGCGGGCGCCGACCTCAAGGAGCGCAACGGCATGTCGGACGAGGTCTGGCGGCGCCAGCATGCCATCATCGAGCAGGCGATTCGCGCCATCATGGATTGCCCGATTCCCATCATCGCGGCCGTGAACGGCGCAGCTTACGCTGGCGGCTGCGAGCTGGCCCTCGCCTGCGACTTCATCTATGCCGTGCCGCATGCCCGATTCGCCCAGACCGAGGTGGCGCTCGGCATCATCCCCGGGGCCATGGGCACGCAGAACTTGCCGAGGGCCATTGGCATCCGCCGGGCCAAGGAGGTCATTCTCACTGCCACGCCGTTTACAGCAGAGGAAGCTTTCAGCTGGGGCCTCGTGAACAAGCTGGTGCCGGCCGATCGCCTGATGACCGAGGTGCTTGAAACGGCAGGCCGTATTGCGGCGAATGCGCCTATTGCCGTCCGCCAGGCCAAGCGCGCACTGGACAAATCCCAGGATCTCGACCGGGCCAACGGCTACAGCTTCGAGATCGAGGCCTACAACCGCACGATCGATACGGAGGACCGCCGCGAGGGCATCCTGGCGTTCAACGAGAAGCGGAAGCCTGTGTTCAAGGGACGCTGAATTCTGCAACCAACGCAATGAGTGAGCTGAGATGACCACCGATCGCGCCGAAGCAGCAGTCACAATCTCCGTCGATCCCGAATGGCAGGACCTGCGCGACGGTGTCCGGCGAATTTGCGAGAACTTTCCCAACGAGTACTGGGTGAAGCTCGACCACGAATCGGCCTACCCGACCGAGTTCGTGAATGCCTTGACTGAGGCTGGCTATCTGGCCGCGCTCATTCCGGAGGAGTACGGCGGCTCGGGGCTGCCGCTGAGTGCCGCCTGTGCCATTCTTGAGACCATCCACGAGCAAGGCTGCAACGCCGCCGCCTGTCATGCCCAGATGTACACGATGGGCACCGTGCTGCGGCACGGCTCGGAGGCGCAGAAGAGAAAGTATCTGCCCGGCATCGCCTCGGGTGAGTTGCGCCTCCAAGCTTTCGGAGTGACCGAGCCCACCACTGGCAGCGACACCACGCAGCTCAAGACCCGCGCCGAGAAGAAGGGCGACCGCTACATCGTCACCGGCCAGAAGGTGTGGACGAGCCGCGCCATGCAGTCGGACCTCATGCTGCTCCTAGCGCGGACCACGCCCGCCGATCAGGTTCGGAAGCGCTCCGAAGGGCTTTCCGTCTTCATTGTCGATCTGCGGGAGGCCAAGGGCCGCGGCCTCGAGCTTCGGAAGATCGATGCGATGATCAATCACAACACCTGCGAGGTGTTCATCGACAATCTCGAGATCCCCGCAGAGAACCTCATCGGCGAGGAAGGTCAGGGCTTTCGGTATATCGTCGACAGCATGAACGCCGAGCGCATCCTGATTGCCTCCGAATGCCTGGGCGATGCGCGCTACTTCATCCGGCGCGCTACAGAGTACGCTTGTGAACGGGTCGTCTTCGGCCGGCCCATCGGCCAGAACCAGGGGATACAGTTTCCCATTGCACGGGCTTACGCGGAAACCGTTGCCGCCAGCCTCGTCGTGGCCAAAGCTGCTGCTCTGTTCGAGGCTGGCCGCGATTGTGGCGCTGAAGCCAACATGGGCAAGCTGCTGGCGTCCGAAGCCGCGTGGCATGCCGGCGAGGCCTGCATGCAGACTTTTGGCGGTTTTGCCTTCGCCCGGGAGTACGGAATCGAGCGCAAGTGGCGGGAGACGCGCCTCTATCAAACGGCGCCGATTTCGACCAACCTCATCCTCGCCTACATCGGGCAGCACGTGCTCGGCATGCCGCGGTCTTATTGAGCTAGCTCAACGGGTGCCGCTCGGAACGCGTTATCCGGTATGGTATCGTGCCCCAACACAAAAGTAGGAGGGGAAAGCCCGTGTCCTTATCATCGAGACTGCAGCGCCTTCTCGTCGCCACAGATCTTTCTGTTCGAGCCGAGCACGCTTTCAACCGGGCGGTTCAATTGGCGCTACAGAATAATGCCAAGCTGACTGTCCTCCATGTCATCCCCGATGAGCTGGAACCCAGCTTCTCGGAAGCCCTGAAGCAACAGGCAAGAAAAGCGCTGGACTCCTTGGTTGCCCAGGCCATGGCAAAGGGGGAGCTGCAGATCGAAATCGCCATCAAAGGCGGGCTCGATCGCGAGCAGATCATGAAGCAGGTAGCGCAAGCCGCTGCCCACGGTGAAACATCCGTCGAGGTGCGCATCGAGCCTGGCAGCGTTTACGACATTATCAACGAAACAGCGGCGACGATCGACGCCGATCTCGTGATCTGCGGCGTCCATCGCAGGCTGATCATCGGCGACGAATGGCTTGGATCGACTATCGACCGCGTCATTCGCTTCGGTAACCGGCCCGTGCTCGTCGTCAAAAAGCCGGCGGAAAAAGCATATGAAAAAATCCTTGTCGGCACTGACTTTTCCGATCAGGCTGCAGAGGCCTTGAAGTTTGCTCTTGCGGCATTTCCTTCTGCTCACTTCACCCTGGTCAATGCGTTCGAGAGCACGCTTCCGGGCTTTCTCACGAGCGCGCACGCAAGCAGCCAGGCCATCGATAAGCGATTGGAGGAGCTACGCCAATTTTCAGAAACCGTGATGGCGCGCACCAAGGCGGATTTTGGAATTTCAGATCTTAAGGTCGACCAAATTGTGCGCGAGGGCGATGCCCTCGAGGTTCTCAAGCAGCTCGTCGAAGAGCGAGACATCGATTTGACCGTCGTTGGAACGCACGGTCGCACAGGATTGCGTCGCGCCATTCTCGGCAGCGTTTCCGAGAGCGCGATCGCAAAACTGCCGTGCGACGTGCTCGCAACCCGGCCAAAGACGATGTGAGCCGGAACGCTAGTCCGTTTTTTTCTCAGGCGCGGAGGGTTTGCCCCACTGAGAAATGTTGGCAAGCAGGTCGATGGGGACAGGGAATACGATCGTTGAGCTGCGCTCTCCCGCAATATTGATGAGCGTGCTCAAATATCTGAGCTGCAATGCATAGGGCGATTGCGCCAGCACATCGCCCGCTCGCCGCAGCATTTCCGATGCCTGCAATTCGCCCTCGGCGTCGATGACCTTTGCGCGCCGCAGCCGCTCGGCCTCGGCCTGCTTGGCGATGGCGCGCACCATCGTTTCATTCAGGTCGATATGCTTCAGCTCGACGTTGGAGACCTTGATACCCCAGGCGTCCGTCTGGGCATCGAGAATGTCCTGGATCTTGTTATTGATCTTCTCTCGCTCCGCCAACATCTCGTCGAGGTCGTGCTGACCGACAACTGAGCGGAGCGTCGTCTGCGCGAGCTGACTGGTGGCTGCCTCGAACTCCTCCACTTGGATCACCGCGCGCTCGGCATCGATCACGCGGTAGTAGATCACGGCATTCACGCGAACCGAAACGTTGTCGCGGGAAATCACATCCTGGGGCGGCACATCAAGCACGCGCGTCCTCAAATCGACTCGTACGAACTGCTGGATACCCGGGATAATGATGATAAGCCCTGGACCTTTGACGCCCCAAAACCGCCCGAGTGTGAAAACGACACCGCGCTCATATTCGCGCAGGATCTTGATAGCCGATGCCAGGATCAGCAGGATGATGAATATTGGAATAAGGCTCGTTGTTAGCGCGTCTGGCATGGCTCTTTCCCTCTCCTCAGCTTGTCTTTTTCACCGTCAGTTTCAGCCCTTCACGCCCGATCACCCGGACGCGATCACCGGGCGCCAACTCCATTTCGGATTCCGCTAACCAGATTTCCCCGTGCACCCGCACGCGGCCTTCGCGGCCCGACCATTCAACGACCTCCGCCGGGCCTCCAATCAGCTGCTCGGCACCTGTTTGCACCGTTTGTTTCCGCGACCGGACCGCAACTCCCACCACGCCCGCGAGAATGATCGCGCTGGTGATAGCGGCGCCGATCACCAAGGGCCGGGAGACCTCGAACTGAATATCCACCTCTTCGGGATCGAACAGGAACAATCCTCCGAGGATGAATGCCACGATGCCGCCGATTCCGAGGATGCCGAAGCTTGGCGTGAACGCCTCGGCTGCTAACAGCCCGATTCCAAGAAGCAGCAACGCCACGCCGCCGAGATTGACCGGGAGAACAGTCAAAGCCGTCAGGGCAAGGATCAGGCAGATGCCACCGATGACGCCCGGAAACAGCGCGCCTGGATTCAGCAGCTCGAAAATGATGCCGTAGATGCCGAGCAGCATAAGAATGAAAGCGACATTCGGATTGGCGATCACCTCGAGAACTTGCATGTGCCAGCTTGGCTCCACCTCGATGATGCGCCGATCGCGCGTATCGAGCGTGATGGTGCCAGTGCTCGTCGTGACCGTGCGTCCGTTGGCTTTTTCGAGCACCTCCCTCAGGTCCGAAGCGATGAAGTCGATGACCTTCTCTTCCTGAGCTTGGGTAGAAGTCAAAGTCGCGCCCTCGCGCACGGCTTTTTCGGCCCAATCGGCATTCCGACCTCTGAGCTCGGCCAGACCGCGGAGATACGACACCGCGTCGTTGATCAGTTTTCGCTCGGCTGCATCTGGCTCAGAGGCCTTGTCCTTCTTCTCGTTCGGGGAAGGCGTAATCCCGGGAGGGCCCATCTGAATCGGTGTGGCGGCGCCCAAGTGCGTAGCGGGCGCCATCGCTGCGAGATGAGCCGCGTACATCAAATAGGTGCCCGCGCTCGCCGCACGCGCACCGCTGGGCGCGACGTAACCGACAATTGGAATTGGCGATGCAAGGATCGCTTGGATCATGTCGCGGGTCGACGAGACCAGGCCGCCCGGCGTGTCGATGCGCATGATGATCAGGCTGGCGTTTTCGGCCTTGGCGCGTTCGACGCTCCTCTGAAGGTGCTCTACTGACGTGAAGCCAATAACGCCCTTGACGTCGAACACCAAAACGGGGCCGTCGCGATTTTGCTGTCCGCTGGTCGGGTGGACGAATATGAGCGCGAGGCCTGTCAGCAGGGCCTGAGAGGCAAGGCAAAGCCTGACGCCACGGCCACAAGTCGCCTCTGCCGATTGAAAGCTCTGCAATGACTGCCCTGATCTGAGGTCCGCTTTCATCTTTTCCCGCCGGGTTCCACGGTAGAAACTGATGCGGGCGCTACGGTTCCGCATCGGCAGCCCTCCCGACCAACGCCACGCGCCCATTCGATGGTCGACCCCAAGCCGGGCCTGTAGGATCGCAACCTTGGAGGAAAGATACCATGAAAATCGCGATTATCGGCGTCGGAGCAATGGGCTCCGTGTATGCGGCACTTCTGGCCTCCGCGGGCCACGAGGTGTGGGCCATCGATCAGTGGAAGGAGCACATCGATGCTATCCGGGAGAAAGGCCTTCGGGTGGAGGGGGCTTCAGGCGACCGCACCGTCAGGATAGCGGCCACGACCGACCCGGCGGATGTCCGCGACGCTGACCTCGTTATCATCGCCACCAAGGATAACGGCGTCGTCGATGCGGCCCGTTCGGCTCTCCAGGTGGCGAAAGAGGATGCTCCAATTCTGACGATTCAGAATGGGCTCGGCAGCGCCGACAAAGTGGCCGAGATCGTCGGCAGGAAGCGAGTTATGTTGGGTGTCGTCGGCGGCTTCGGCGCATCGATTCGCGCCCCCGGTCATGCCCACCACAACGGCATGGAGTTCGTGCGCCTCGGCGAGATGGAGGGTGGCCTCACGCCGCGCTTGGAGGCTGTAGCCGAGGTTTGGCGTTCCGGCGGCTTTCAAACGCTGACCTTCGAGGACATCCACAAAATGGTCTGGGAGAAGCTGATCTGTAACGTCACCTATTCAGGCACCTGCGCCTTGACCGGCCTTACAATCGGAGAGGTTCAGGCGAATCCCAGCGCGTGGAGCGTCGCGACCGCCTGCGCGAACGAGGCTTATCAGGTGGCGCGGGCGAAAGGGATCGCGCTCGACTTCGATGATCCCATCGCTTACGTTCGCGCCTTTGGCGAGAAAATACCTCATGCGAAGCCTTCTATGCTTCTCGACCATCTCGCCGGCCGTCCCGCGGAGATCGACAACATCAACGGCGCAATTCCGCGCGAGGGCGCCAAGGTCGGTATTGCGACGCCGGTGAACTCTCTCGTCGTGGCCCTGCTGAAAGCAAAGGAATCGGCATTTGGAGCTGCGAAGGCCCCAGGCCAGAATGCTTAGCCGCGATGATAGGGATGGCCGGTCAGAATCGTCGCGGCGCGATAGAGCTGCTCGACCAGAATCACGCGGACGAGCATGTGGGGGAGTGTCATTTTTCCGAGTGAGAGCTTGAGATCGGCGCGAGCCAGCGCCTCGGCGCCGTGGCCGTCGGGACCCCCGATGAGAAAGGCAAGGCAAGAAACGCCCGCCTGCCGCTGCTGCTGCAGGTATCTGGCGAAGGCTTCGCTGGTGACCTCGCGACCATTCTCGTCGAGGGCGATCCTGACTCCAGCGGCATCAACTTTGGCGAGCAATCGCGCCGCCTCGTCAGACTTCCGCGCATCCGCGTCCGATGCGCGGCTCTCAGGGATTTCGGCTACGTCGAAGGGGCCCCAGCCGACACCACGGCTGATCGCTGCCAGCCGATCGCGATAGCGCTCGAAAAGCTGGCGCTCAGGCCCCTCTTTGAGGCGTCCGACTGCTGCGATGATGATGCGCATGGGCCGCATCCCTCATCGCGGGACCGGCCCGCAACGATCAGGTCCGCAGCTGTCCGGCCCTCAATGGGCGCTTTCCGCCGGGCGCTCTGCCGACCACATCTTCTCCAGATTGTAGAACTCGCGCACCTCTGGACGGAAGACGTGGACGATGACGTCCAGCGCGTCGATCAGCACCCAATCGCACGCCTCCGCACCCTCTATGCGGGCGCGTCCGAAACCATGTTCCTTCAGCTTGCGCTGGATCTGATCCGCGATGGCTCCGACATGACGGTCAGAGCGGCCACTTGCGATCACCATGTAGTCACCGATCGATGATTTGTTCCGGAGATCGATGGTGACCACCTCCTCGGCCTTGGCCTCATCGAGCCAGTGGACGACGTGGGCGAGGAGCGTTTCCGAGTTCCTTCCTTCTGAGGCGAACTCGGCCGGAGGCACGCCCCGGCGGGCGCCCTCAAGAGCAGATTGCATCGTGTGGTGGATTTCCTTTCGCCATCAAGTCCCAATTTGGGTGCTGTTCTCCGCGTTGTTCACCATTCCGGTGGCGGCAACAGCCAACAAAGTCACCATTCGGGTGACCGTGCCAAGAATAAGTGGTTTCGATACTGATTTTCAACCCGAATTGATCGCGGAATTCCCATTTCGGGGCACGGCGTTGCCGTCCGGTCCGGCTAGACAGGGCTGCACATCTGTCGGAATTAAGCTTAAGCCTCTTCTTCCTTACGGCTTTCGCGTGAGAGTGCCGAGACCAGGCGGTGCCTTGCCTCAGGCATGGTCATGTCCCGCGGAAAAAGCACCCGCGACTCCAGGAATGTACCGGTGAGCCTCAAGCCATCAAGAATATCGCGGCGTGTCACGGGCCCGCGGTCAGGACCAAGCAGGAATTGAGGCAAAGGTAGCAGGCGGTCGCGGTAAGGCTCGCCGGCCGCGGCGGAGACAGCTCGGCCCGACTTGGGAGAGACCCATACAAGGTTCTCTGTTGTCCCCGTCGCAGCACAGGACTTGAGGTCGAGGCCGAAACCAAGCTCAGCCAGCAGATTGAGCTCCCAGCGCACGTAAAGCGCCGGCCAGATGCTGTTATCGTTGAGATAGCTCAGGACGAACAGCGTCACCTCGTAAATTTCGGGATGCGGATCCCGCTCCGGCAGCAGGCGGGCCAACGCGCAAAGAGACGTGAGACCCGTGAGAGCCAGCGGGTCCTCCATGGCCGAGGCCGCATAGCCCTTGCGCAGCTCTGTGGCGAAGTAGCCGAGGTGCTCGGCCAGCCGCGCTTTCCAAGTGGCCTCCACGTGATTACCGATCTGAAGTACCGGCCGCATGCGCCGGCTGCGCCCTCCGTGCACGAGCCCGAAATGGCGGCCATGATGTCGTGTCAGCAGCTCCACGACTGCCGCCGTCTCGCCATGCGGGCGGACGGACAAGACGATGCCTTCATCGGACCAATTCATCAGTCGTTCGAGGTGCTGCCGCAGTCAGCAGCTCACTCCTTGGGAAACTCGAGGCCCATCTCGCGGTAGCGCTCCGGGTCCTCGGTCCAGTCCTCCCGCACTTTGACAAAAAGGAACAAGTGCACCGGATGGCCAAGCAGCTCCGCAAGCTCCTTCCTGGCCTCCATTGAGATCTGCTTAACCGTCGCGCCACCCTTCCCCAGCACGATTTTCCGCTGGCTTTCGCGCTCGACGAATATTGTCTGCTCGATGCGGACCGAACCGTCGCGCATCGTCTTCCAGCCTGTCGTCTCCACGGTGATGGAGTACGGCAGCTCATCGTGCAGGCGGTCGTAGATCTTTTCGCGGGTGATCTCCGCAGCCAGCTTGCGGTCTGAAAGATCCGACAGCTCATCCGGGGGATAGTGCCACGGCCCAGGCGGCGCGACCTCCACCAGATAGTGCTTCAAGTCCTCGAGCCCGCTGCCAGTCAGCGCGGAGACCATGAATACCCGGTCGAACGCGATCCGTTTCGTCAGCTGGTCCGTGAGGACGAGAAGCTTGCTCTTGTCTACTAGGCGGTCGACCTTGTTCAGCACAAGCACCTTCAGCCCGTGCGCCTCGCCGAGCCGGTCGAGAATCCGCTCCACGTCCTCGGTGATCCCTTTCAAGGCATCGACCATCAGGACGACGATGTCGGCATCAAGGGCACCGGCCCAGGCTGCCTCCACCATTGCGCGGTCGAGCCGCCGTCGGGGCCGGAAAATGCCGGGGGTGTCCAGAAAGACCAGCTGGCTCGCGCCCTCGACCACGATCCCCCGCACGGGGATGCGTGTCGTCTGGACCTTTCGCGAAACGATGGTCACCTTGGCCCCGACCAGGGCATTGACCAGCGTGGACTTGCCGGCATTGGGCGCGCCGATCACCGCAATGAAGCCGCACCGCGTCTCGCCTTGGGGCCCGTAGCCCGCCACGGCCTCCTTGTCAGCCATGGGATGACTTCTTCAGGCCGGCATCGCCCCGGCGTAGCGCCTCCAGGCGAACGCCCTCGCGCGCCAGCATCACGCTGGCCGCCGCTTGCTCTGCCTGGCGTTTCGTTGGCCCCTCCCCTCGCGCCGGCTCCCGGCCCGGGATGTGCACCTCCGTGACGAAGAGCGGCGCATGATCGGGACCGCTCCGCGAAATCTCGATGTACTCTGGGAGCGAGAGCCCTTGGCCCTGCGCCCACTCCTGCAGCGCTGACTTCGGATCGGGTATCGCTTCGGGCATGGCATCGAGCAGATCGCTCCACAGCGATCTCACAATCTTACGCGCAGTCTCGAAACCGGCTTCGATGAACACCGCTCCCAGGAGCGCCTCGAGAGCGCCGGCCAGAATCGTCTCCTTCTCGCGCCCGCCGCTCTCCGCCTCGCTTTCGCTGAGGATCAGGTACGGCCCCACCCCAACCCTCCGCGCGACGTTGGCACAGGCTTGCCCGCGGACCAGCCGGTTGAAGCGGCGGGCAAGCTCTCCTTCGCTGGCGTCGGGGTGCAGCTCGAAGAGCATATCGGCAACGGCGAGCCCCAACACTCGGTCGCCGACGAATTCGAGCCGCTCGTTGTCGTGCCGCGTCCCCCGATGCGACCGGACGCTTGCATGTGTCAAAGCGCGTTTGAACAGCTCACGGTTCTTGAACGTGTAGCCCAGTCGCGTCTCGAGTTCCGTCCTCTTCGTTCCGCGTCGCACGTCTGTTCAGCGCACCAAGGTGAAGAACCGCTCCCAGCGAATATCCCGGGGCCAGAGCCAGGGCGTGTAGAGCCGGAATGCGTCGGGATCGTCGAAGGCCGCCGAGAAGAAGATGATCTCCGCACGGCCAACGAAGTTCTCGAACGGCACGAAGCCTACACCCCACTGCGCACGGCTGTCCGTAGAGTTATCGCGGTTGTCCCCCATAACGAAATAGTGGTTCTCGGGGACCTTGAACACGCCCGTGTTGTCGAACGGACCATTGGGCTCGGAATCGAGCACTCTGTATTTCACGCCGTTGGGCAGCGTTTCCTCATACTGCGGGATGCGACGCAACACGCCGTCTTCCTCGCGGGTGACGAAATCCTCGACGCGAACTTTGGGAACGGCCTGGCCATTGATGTAGAGGACACCGTTCCGCATCTGGATCTCGTCGCCCGGCAGGCCGATCACGCGCTTGATGTAGTCCGTCGAGTTGTCACGCGGCAGCTTGAACACGGCGACATCGCCCCGCTGAGGAGGCGACGCGAAAATGCGACCGGAAAACAGATTGAGTCCAAACGGAAACGAGTAGCGGCTGTAGCCGTAGGACAGCTTCGAAACGAACAGGTAGTCGCCCACGAGCAGCGTCGACTTCATCGAGCCCGACGGAATGTTGAAGGGCTGGTAAAAGAACACGCGCACTACCATGGCGAGCGCGAGCGCCTGAATGACGATCTTGACGGTTTCCCACCAGCCGCTTTCGCGCTTCTTGCCGGTGTCTGTGTTCAGACTCATTCTCGTGCTCCTGGGCGGCACGGATCCAAACCTCCGAGGACCGCGCTTTGCGATTTCCGGCCCGCTATAACCGTTCCGGAGAGGCAGCGCAAACCGACCCCTTCCTCTGCCACTCACTTCAACGCGAACTACCGTCGATCGGAACGCCCGAGATGATTACGATCGCCTGGGCCAACGGATAATCATCGGTCAGGGTCAAATCGATTCGGGCTGTGTATCCTGGAGGCGTGATCCGCTCCAGCTGCTTGGCCGCGCCACCTGTGAGGATCAGCGTCGGACGCCCTGACGGCAGATTGATGACACCCATGTCCCGCCAGAACACCCCCTGTCGCAAGCCGGTTCCGAGCGCCTTTGCGCAGGCCTCTTTCGCGGCGAAGCGCTTAGCATAGGACGCTGCGCGCTGGCTACGGCTGTCCGACTTCTGCCGCTCAACCTCTGTGAAGACGCGGTTCAGGAACCGATCTCCGAATCGCTCGATCGCGCGCTCGATACGCCTGATGTCGATGATGTCGTTTCCGAGGCCGAGAATCATAAGGCGTCAGGCACTCCTACGGCCTGCGACGCTTGCACGCGCCTCATCCATCAGAGCGCGCATCCGGCGCACCGCAGAATGGAGCCCACCGAAGATCGCCTCGCCGATCAGGAAGTGACCGATGTTGAGCTCAACGACTTGGGGGATGCGCGCCACAGGAGCGACAGTGTTGTAGGTCAAGCCGTGCCCCGCGTGCACCTCCAAGCCGGCCTCGGCTGCGATACGCGCAGCATTACGCAACCGCTCCACTTCGTACGCGACGCCCTTGGCGTCCTCCTGCAGCGCGCGCTCGCAATAGGCGCCGGTGTGCAGCTCGACGACGTCGGCACCAATTGCGGCTGCCGCCTCGATCTGGCGCTCCTCTGGTTCAATGAATAGCGAGACCCGGATGCCAGCATCCTTGAGACGCGACACGAACCCTGCCAGATGCTCCCGTCCGCCCGCGACGTCGAGCCCGCCCTCCGTCGTCCGTTCCTCGCGGCGCTCTGGAACAAGACAGCAGGCATTTGGCAGGTGACGCAGTGCGATATTCAGCATCTCCTCCGTGGCGGCCATCTCCAGGTTCAGCGGCCTGGTCAACTCTGCCTTGAGGCGCGCAATGTCCTCATCGGAGATGTGGCGGCGGTCCTCCCGCAAATGGGCTGTGATGCCGTCAGCGCCCGCCTCGACGGCCAAATGCGCTGCGCGCAAAGGGTCGGGGTGCCGTCCCCCACGGGCATTACGAATGGTGGCCACGTGGTCGATGTTGACGCCCAGCCGCTGATACGGAAGGTCCTGCCTCGGAACCATTGGATCTGCTGCCTCCTCAGTTCGAGCGCCCGGCCGCGCACGCCGGCCTCGCCTACCTGCCGTCAATCTGCAGATAAGCGTTGTACGTCTCGTTCTCAAATCTCACTCAAACGAGCGCTCAACATTGCTCACGACCGACTTCGTTCGCAAGCCGCTGATGATGCGGTTGAGATGCTCCAGGTCCCACACTTCCACTTCGATGAGCATCTCTGTGAAGTCGGAGGCACGCCTTACCATCTGGAGATTGTCGATGTTGCCATCGGCATCTCCGATCACTTGCGCGATTTGCGCGAGTGAACCGGGCTCGTTGATCGCTGTCACCCGCAGCTTGGCCGGGAAGCGCTCCGGCTTGTCAGGCGAGATATCCCAGGTGACGTCGATCCAGTTCTCCTTCTCGTAATCCTTGAGCCGCGGCGAATGGATCTGAAAGATCCGGATGCCCTCGCCCGGAATGAGCACGCCTACGACGCGGTCGCCGGGCACCGCTCCGCCTTCCTCGAAAGTGACGGGGATATCGTTGCGCAGTCCGCGGATCGGCAAACCACCCGGCCGCGAGCTCGTCGTATCATTCGAGTTGCCTGTGAAACGGAACTTGAGGCCGATCACCTTCGCCAGATTGAACCAGCCCTCCTGGCTCAGGGCATGGCTGTGGCGGTTCTTCGGGCGGTATGGCGCCGGCCGGCGCTCCTGCTCGGCGGCCTCGGGTGCGATGGCCTTTATCACGTCCGCGACCGGAAGCTCGCTACGCCCGATGGCTGCCAGAGCATCCTCGACCGTTCGATGCCCGAGGCGCGGCAGCGCCTTCTTCAATTTTTCGTCAGTGTACTCGACGCCGACTTTCTCGAGCCGTGCGATCAGCAATCTCCGGCCCAGCTCCGAGTATTGGCGCCGAAGCGCCTCGCGCGAAGCGCGGCGAATCGCAGACCGCGCCCGGCCAGTCACCGCAATCTGCTCCCAGGCTGCCGGTGGCGTCTGGCCCGCGGCGGTCAGGATCTGCACCTCGTCGCCGTTGCGCAGCATGGTCGAGAGCGGCATCTGCCGCCCGGTGTGAAGCGCACCGACCCCCAGTTTGCCAAATTCGGTGGGCACCGCAAAGCCAAAGCCGTCAGCAGTTCCCCGCCCGGGCGGGCAATTGTAC